>NZ_JAGWCU010000024.1:0-55840 GCF_020657755.1 Clostridioides sp. ZZV15-6388
ATATTTTTTATTTTCTTTTTTAGTTTTTCGGGTTAGTAAGGGGTTAGTAATTTAGATTTTCATAGGAAATTATTTTTAAAATTAGTTTTTATTTATAGCTAATTTATTTATGTTGTAATTAAATAAAACTAAATATAATTTAAATAATTCCTTGAGATAAATTTAATAAAACTTAGAGTCCTTATCTAAGCTTAAAATACTAAAATTATTAGGAGGATATAAATTATGGACCAAATTAAGCGCTTACACGAATTGCAACAAAAGTCATACTTAACTAAAGAAGAGTTTGAGGAGTTAAAAAACAACACATATATTGAAAAATTTGAATTGAGAGATGAATGTGACAACTCTTATATTTATAATTTTTACACTAATGATAAATGTAATGATATAAAGTTTATAAAATCACAATTTATTGTTACTCTTATAAAAAACGGTTTCTTATGTGATTGTGGTGGTGTATTTAGACAAAAGAAAATAGTTGATGAATATGATTACGGATATAATGCTATATATAAATGTGATTCTTGTGGAAAAGAACTTGATAAAGAAGTAGAAAATTATGATTAAATAACAAAAGAACTATTCAAAACAGTTTTTGTAAATGTTAGATAAAAGTCACTCTAATTTTGAACGATACCCCTCTTAGGAGACAGTTAAAATATGTAAAACTGTCTAAAACTAGGAGGGTTTTGTTATGTCCAAAATTAATTAATCTTAATTAAAGTCATCTTAATTGTTTAATTCAATTTCATACTTTTTTATTTTCTTATACAAAAGACTTTTGTGTATTCCCATAACCTCTGCTGCCTTAGAACATTTCCAATTGTACTTCCTTAACACATCAATAATTAAACTCTTCTCATAATTTTCAACCATTTCATGAATTGAGCAATTACTATCCACATTACATTGAGCCACTCTGCTGATATTATCCATTTTAGATGGAAGGTCACACATCATAATGACCATATCATCACTTACAGCATAGGCGCTTTTTATTACATTTTGTAGTTCTCTTATATTTCCTGGCCAAATATAGTTAATAAAACAATTTTTAACCTTATCACTTAAAACCTTCAATTCCTTATATTCAACATTTAATTTATTTAATATATAATTTGCTAGCAATAAAATATCATCTTGTCTATCCTTTAATTCCATCATATGAATATTTATTACATTTAACCTATAGTATAAGTCTTCTCTAAATAATCCCTCTTCAACCATTTTACTTAAATTCTTTCTTGTAGCAGAGATTACTCTTACATCTATCTTTATAGTTTTAAGACCTCCAACTGGTTCTATCTCACTTTCCTGAAGAACTCTTAAAAGTTTTGCTTGCATGGTCAAAGGCATGTCACCTATTTCATCTAAGAAGATTGTACCATTATTCGCAACTAAAAATTTACCTTTTTTGCCGCCTTTTTTTGCTCCTGTAAAAGCTCCTTCGTCATACCCAAATAGCTCTGATTCTAATAATTCTTCTGGTATTGCAGCACAGTTTATACTAACCATGGGTTTGTCTGACCTACTGCTATTATTGTGAATTGCTCTAGCAAAAACTTCTTTACCTGTGCCAGTTTCACCTGTTAAAAGAACTGAGAAGTTCGTTTTAGAAGCTTTCACACCTGTTTTCTTAAGTTCTATGAAATCTCTATTTTCACCTATGAGCTTGTCAAAACCACAGTTATCCTTAAACTGTTCTTTATAATATTGGAGCTCCATATATTCTGACATTAACTTTTTAGCTACATCAAAGGATTGCAATCTAAATTTAACTTGAGCTACTCCTGCAACTACTTCTCCATTGTCATTTTCCACATAAGACCTACTTACTATTACACTTTTTTCTTTTGTATTTCCACCTGAGTAATGATGTATAGCTCCTTCTTCACAATACTTATCTCTCATAATGTCTAGCATTTTTGTATTTGGTATAATACTTTGTATATTGTGTCCTATTATATCGTCTCTTTCTTTCCCTAAGAAGTCACAATATTTATCGTTAATATCTATGATTACTCCATCTTTATTTACAACAATAAAACCATCATCAGTCATGGATAACACTCTTGCAAATATATCCTTATACCAGTGCTCTTTCATTGTTTCATCCCTCCACTATAACCTTCAGCAAAAATAATAAGTCTTACAATACAATATTATAAGACTTACCATTCTATGTATTCAATGTTTTCTAGAAGTTACCTATTTAATGATTCTATTATTTCAGGTAGAATTTCATATAAATCTCCTACAATTCCATAGTCACATATACTGAAAATAGGGGCTTTGGAATCTTTATTTATAGCAACTATATATTTAGAATCACTCATACCTGCTAAATGCTGTATTGCTCCAGATATCCCACATGCAATGTATAACTCTGGTCTAACAGTAGTTCCTGTTTGTCCCACTTGATGAGAATGCTCTATCCACCCTGAATCTACTGCCGCTCTTGAAGCACCAATCTCTGCCCCCAATTTATCCGCCAATTCTTTTATTAGTTCAAATCCTTCTGCCTTCTTTAATCCTCTTCCTGCTGATACTATTATTCTAGCATCAGTTAGATTTATGGATTTCTTTTCTTGTGGAAGCATTTCTACTAATCTAGTTCTAATCATTTTTTCATTAAGTTCTGGAGTAATAACCTCTAAAACTCCAGCCTCTGATTCACTTCTTACAGCTTTTGCCATAACCCCTGGACGAACTGTTGACATCTGTGGTCTATTTTTTGGACAAACAATAGTAGCCATTAAATTTCCACCAAAGGCTGGTCTTGTTTGTAATAACTTATTATCCGTTGAATCTATTTCAAGTTTTGTACAGTCAGCAGTTAGACCTGTTCCAACTTTACCTGCAATTCTAGGTGCGATATCTCTTCCTATAGAAGTAGCTCCAACTAGTACAACCTCTGGCTTTTTCTCTTCAATTAAACCTGCTATTGAAATTGCATATCCATCAGTTGTGAAATCTTTAAGAAGAGGGTCGTTGATATAATATGCTTTATCAACACTATAGTGAAGTAACTCCTTTACTTCTTTCTCTACTTCATATCCAGCTATTACAACTGCAAGCTCTTTTCCTAATTGGTCAGCAAGCTTTCTTCCCTCACCAATAAGTTCTATAGTAACAGGATTGATTTTGCCTTCCCTTTGCTCTCCTATTACCCAAACGCCATTATAATCATTTAAATTTATACCTTGATTAACTTTTGCTCTCATCATCTTAACACTCCTATACTAGTTTCAAATCGAATAGTATTTCTACTAATTTCTCAGCTTTTTCCTTTTTATTTATACCTTCGATTATTTCATTATGCTTGTCTTTAACTGGTACAAAAGACTTGTAAACATTTGTAGGTGAACCCTTTAATCCAATTTGAGTTGTATCAACAGCTAAGTCTTCAAGTGTTAACACAGTAATCTTTGCATCTCCATTATTATAAGCTCCTAAGATTCCTTTGACACTTGGATATCTTGGATTATTTAACTCTTTTATAGCAGTTAGTAAAACTGGCATCTTTGCTTCTATTAAATAATCTCCTGTCTCTGTATAACGAGTTACTAGTAATTTATCATCTTGAACCTTTACTTCTTTTGCATAGGTAACCTGTGGTACCCCTAAGAATTCTGCAACCTCTGGTCCAACCTGAGCTGTATCTCCATCTATAGCTTGTCTTCCACAGAATATTACATCATACTTTCCAACCTTCTCTATAGCAGCAGCAATAATTGTAGATGTAGCCCAGGTATCTGAACCACCAAAAGCTCTATCTGAAATTAAGTATGCTTCGTCAGCGCCCATTGCCAAAGCTTCTTTTAAAGCACTTTTAGCCTGAGGAGGTCCCATGCTTATAACCTTAATCACTGCTCCCAGTTCATCTTTTATTTTTAAAGCTTCTTCTAAAGCATTTCTATCATCTGGATTGATTATACTTGGTACACCATCTCTTATTAGGGTACCTGTCTCTTTATTTATTTTAACTTCATTAGTATCTGGAACTTGCTTTAAGCAAACAACTATATTCATGCTCTTCCTCCTATCCTAGTACTGCTCTTGAAATAACAACCTTGTGTATTTCTGAAGTACCTTCGTAAATTTCTGTTATCTTGGCATCTCTGTACATTCTTTCTAATGGATAATCCTTCATATATCCATATCCTCCATGGATTTGAAGAGCTAGGTTTGTAACCTCTCTTGCAGTACGTGACGCATTATATTTTGCCATGGCAGCTTCTTTAGTATGTTTTTCTCCTCTAGCTTTCAAGTCTGCAGCATAATATACCAACAACTTTGCTGATTCCACCATAGTCGCCATATCTGCTATATACCATTGAATACCTTGCAAAGCTGAAATTGGCTTGCCAAACTGAACTCTTTCTTTAGAATATTTGATACTTTCTTCTAAAGCCCCTTCAGCAATTCCTACAGCTTGAGCTCCAACTCCAATTCTTGCTCCATCTAGGCAAGTCATAGCTATGTTAAAGCCTTTTCCTTCTTTTCCTAATAAATTAGACTTTGGAACTCTACAGTTATCAAATATTAACTCTGCAGTTTCTGAACCATGTATACCCATTTTTTCTTCAATTTTTCCTATTGAAAAACCTGGAGTACCTTTGTCAACGATGATAGCAGACATTCCCTTTATTCCCTTTGATGGCTCTGTAAGTGCAAATATTATTAATGATTCTGCTTGACCTCCACCAGAAATAAAGCACTTAGTCCCATTTAAGACATATTCATCAGTTGCTTCATCAATGATTGCAGTTGTTGCAGCTCTTGCGGCATCTGAACCAGCATTAGGCTCAGTTAAAGCAAAAGCACCTACACACCCACCTTCAGCCATCATCGGAAGGTATTTTTTCTTTTGTTCCTCAGTACCAAATTTCAAAATAGCTTGAGCATATATTGTGTGTATTGATAATATTGCTGCAGATGCTGCACATTTTTTGGCAACCTCAGTAACAACAATTACCTTTTCTATATCTGCTCCACCAGAACCGCCATACTCTACAGGTGTTCCAATACCATTAAAGCCTATTTTAGCCATTTTGCTAAAAAGCTCTCTTGGAAAAATACCTGTTCTATCTGTTTCAGCAGCTATTGGTTCTATTTCCTTCTCTGCAAATTCTTTTGCTACTCTTTGAAGCATTAATTGTGCTTCTGTTAATCTAAAATCCATAAAATTTCCTCCTATTTATTAACGTACTTCACATGTTTCTTTATTCATTGCTACAATTCCAGACTCAATTAGAACTTCTATATCAGAATCACTATATCCAAGTTCTCTCAATATCTCATCTGAATGTTCTCCTATAAGTGGAGCATCACAAGTCATGTTAACTTCAATATTTCCAAACTTAACTGGAGTGGACGCAAGCATTGTCTTATTTCCATTTTTACTTGTATGTTCATATATATAGTTATTAGCAATAGCCTGTTCATCAGTTACTACATCATTAACATGTTGAATTCTTTCATGGGCTATATCCGCAGTAGTAAGCTTTTCAACCATCTCATTTTGAGTAAATTTTGCAAATTCACCATCCAAAATATTAATAAGCTCTGTTGCATTTTTCTTACTTTCTACTGAAGATGCAAATTTCTCTTCTTTTATTAAATCTTCTCTTCCAAATAATCTGCAAAGTGCCTCAAAATATCTTTCATGCTCTAGGATACTTAAGAATATCCACTTTCCATCCTTACAACGATAAGAGTTTATTACTGGAGAAATAGCATTTTTTCTAGTTTTTGGATACTCATCGCTAAACTGTGTAGATGCTAATAAAGATGATGCATTCCATATTGCTTGTCCAAATAAAGATGCCATTACTTTTTGTCCTTTTCCAGTCTTAGCTTGTTGATACAAAGCTGCACATATACCTCCAGATAAACTACAAGAAGTTGTGGCATCTCCAAAGGCTATAGGTGGGTTTATTGGGCTTGTATCCTTCTCTGCGATATCAAGCATAGCTCCACTTCTTGCCCAAAAGGCAACTGTATCAAAACCTGCATTATCCTTAGCAGGTCCAAAATCGCCAAAACCATTTATTTGTCCCCAGATAAGATGTGGATGCTTTTTGCTTAATGATTCATAGTCAAGACCTAGTCTTTTTAACGCTCCTGTTCTATAGCTTGAAACAAATACGTTTGCTTCACTTAAAAGCTTATCCATAATTTCAATTCCAGCTTCACTCTTAAGATTTATAGACAAACCTCTTTTATTTGAATTATATGTGCTGTAGAAAGGATTATTATAATCATCTATTGGCATTGTCATTGTTGCCCCTGTCTTTCTTCCTGGGTCTCCAAAGCTTGGCTCCACCTTAATAACATCAGCACCCCAGTCAGCTAATATTTTGGAAGTTCCTGGACCTGCTACAAAATATGTTAAGTCAATGACCTTAACTCCTTCTAATGGTTTATTTAACACTTTCAATTCCTCCTTATACTGTCAACTTGGTATTTTAAATATGGTATTTATGGTATTAAAACATAAAATTTATTGTATATACTTTGAAAATTGATTTTACAATATCAAAATATAATTTATACTTTTTGTCTTTTCTGTTATGGTAATCCTGGGAACATTGTAAACATAAGAACTGCTACTACAGTTCCAATAATCGGCGTTAAAACAGTTACCCAGAATATTGGCATATAAGCATCCTTATGTGATTCATTACATAGACCATTTGTTACAGTAACAATATAACCATTGTGTGGAAGTGAATCTAATGCTGCTGACGAAATTGCCATAGTTCTAGTTAATGCTGCAGCAGAGACACCCTTAGCTAAAAATACTGGTCCAAGAAGTGGAGCCGCAATTCCAAGTCCACCGGAAGCTGATCCACAGATACCCGCAATAACTGTAGTTCCAACTGCAGCCCCTGCAATAGGAGGTCCAGGAATATTAGTCATGGCATTAACTATGAAGTCAAAACCAACTGCTGATTTTACAACTGAACCAAATGCTACTACAGCACAAGTATTACATATTGCTACTACTGTAGTTTTACATGCATCACCAACATGGCCAACTATTTTTGCATTATCTTGATATTTATTTAACAATAAATATACTAATAAAGCTCCAATAAATACTCCTACCTCAATTGGTACTATTGCTTGTCCATTAATTTTCACATTAATTATTAAGATTGATACTATTAATGGAATTAACGCAATTAGACCATTAGGACCATTTTCTCTCTTAGAATTAGTTGTTGCTACTTCATCAAATATATCTGATTCATGTGCTATAAAATGCCCACCATTGGCTTTTTCTTTTGAAACCATCTTGTATAAAATGGTGCTTCCAACTATAAACATTACTGCACATGATATAAATCCATTTACTGCTCCAGCCATAATATCTGTCCCTAATGTTGAAGCTGGAATAATATTATGAATCTGAGGTGCCCCTGGTGCAACCATAGCAAAAGTTGAACATCCAAAAGTCAAGGCTGCTGGTATAAATCGTCGTGGCAAATCAGCTTCTTTAAAAATTTCTAAAGCTATCGGAAACACTGCAAAGCTTACAACGAAAACGCTTACTCCTCCATAAGCTAATATTCCACAAGCTATTGGAATAGAAAGTAATGCTTTATCCTTACCAATCCATCTTACAATCATCTTAGCAATAGATTTTGCTCCACCAGTAATCTCCATTATTTTTCCCATTAAGGTACCTGTTAGGAAAATAAAGAAATTTGCCTGAAGAAATTCAACAAATCCTGTCATATAATCCACCTTAAGTGCATCATACACATTTAAATTCCCTGTTATAGCAACTAATAATGAACATACAATTGCTATTATAAAAATATTTACTCCCTTCATAACCATTACAACTAGAAGGGATAGGGCCATGATAATCCCTACTAAACTTATAATTACTCCCGTATTCATAAATTAACTCCTTTTAAAATTAAACTATATGTATTTTTTCACGAAATTTAGATTTTGAATATATTCTATATTTGTTCTAATTTTAGTTATAATAATTACTTATTTTCAAAAATCGGTTTTCTCTTTTCTATAAATGCATCCATGCCTTCTTGCTTATCTCTTGTAGCAAAAGTTAAGCCTGCAATATCTTTCTCTAGTTCAAGAGCATTTTTTAAATCCATATTTATCCCTTTATTAATAGCAACTTTTGCATATCTTATTGCTATTGGTGCTTTTTCAACTATTTGGTTCATCATCTTAATTGTCTCTTCTAAAAGCACATCACTTGGAACCACTTTATTAATAAGACCAATAGATTTAGCTTCTTCTGCATTTACTTGCCTTCCTGTAAAAATTAATTCCTTGGCTATCCCAGTTCCAACAAGTCTTGATAATCTTTGAGTTCCACCAAAACATGGAATGACTCCTAAATTAACTTCAGGTTGTCCAAATATAGCCTTTTCTGATGCAATTCTAATGTCACAACTCATAGCAAGTTCACATCCACCACCTAATGCATATCCATTAACTGCTGCTATTACTGTTTTCTCAAGAGCTTCAATTTTATCAAAAATCCCTTGGGCATAACCTGCATATTTTCTGCCTTCTTCACTTTTATAGTTCTGCATCTGACGTATATCAGCTCCAGCTACAAAAACTTTACCTTCTCCAGTAATAATAACTCCTAATATTTCCTCCTTTTCTGATACTACATCAATAACTTGAGATAATTCTCTAAGAGTGTCATTGTTAAGAGCATTTAAAGCTTTAGGTCTATTTATAGTAATAACACAGACTTTATCCTTAACTTCCACCTTAAGATTTTTCAAATTTTCCATTACAAATCCCATCATATTCCTCCCATTATGCATTGTTATTTTTTCTACATTTCTTGTTAATATATAATAGCAAGTTCTACGCCAACTTATATTAAATTCCTTTATTTTTGTTAAAAAATTATTTTTTTTGATAAAATAAACAAAATATACATAAATTTCACTTAATTTTTAATCATTTTTAACTTTAGAATTGATTAAATTATAATTCACTAAAGAATTTTTATCCAACAAAACCTATAAAACCATATTTTTGTCTCATTTTCGAGAAAATACTTAAAAAACACAGTCTCATTTTTGAGAATGCAGTCTCATTTTTGATATTTCCATTAAAATAGTTTAAGTTGTATATCCATAAGTTTATTTGCACTAAGTTTATTTGCACTCTAGTAAAAGAGTCTTTATTTAACATATTAGGTAGTTTATTTTCTATTAATTTAAATTGTTAATACTTTAGTTTAATACATCTATGTATATGTTCCAATAGTATAAATTTTTTAACGAAAATAGGAAAAACCACAAAGACTTAATGTCTAAATAGTTTTTCCTATCTTAAATACTCCTGATAATTTTAGATTTGATTTATAATGTTGATTTAATCTTTTATTTGATATTATTCTAAAGTTAAATAACTCCACTCTCTTTTAACTCATTTATTTTTACACCATCAAACCCAAGCCAGCTATTATAAATCTCCTCATTACTTTCACCTAAAGATGGTGCTGGTACATTAATTTGAGCTTTTGTTGTCATAAGCTTAACTGGATTTCCATTGACTTTCATATCTCCTATAATAGGATGTTTAATATCTACAATCATTTCTCTTGCCTTTGCAATATGTTCATTTGTTGTAACATGACCGAGGTCATATATAGGAGCAGCAGGAACTCCTGCTTTCGATATTAAATCAACAGCTTCTTCTATTGTATAGTTGATAGACCATTTTTCTATCTCTGGTTTGAGAGATGCATGGTTTTCGCAACGGTTAAGATTTGTATTAAACCTTTCATCTATTAAAAGGTCTTCTCTAAAAAGAACCTTCTTACATAAATTTTCAAAAAGTTTATCATTACCACAACCTATTACAAAGTTACCATCGCTTGCTTTAAAAGAATCATAAGGATAAGCTGAGGCATATCTATTTCCCATAAGTTCAGGTTGACCTGAATCAAAATATCTCTGTATACCAGTTTCAAGAGATGATACAACAGAATCAACGAGGGAAACATCTACTCTTTGCCCTTTTCCTATTATCTTTCTAGCATTAAGTGCTGCAAGTATACCAATAGTTAAATTCATTCCACCCAATACATCTCCCATAGCATTACCTACTCTTGTTGGTTCTCCTCCTTCAGTTCCTGTTATACTCATAAGACCACCCATTGCTTGTGCAATAATATCATATCCTGGACGCTCTGAATATGGCCCATAACATCCAAAGCCTGATACAGCTCCATAAATTATTTGATTGTTCACTTTAGCTAGCTCATCGTAACCCAATCCTAGCTTTTCCATAACACCTGGTCTATAATTTTCTACTACAACATCAGCTTGCTTTACCATATCTAAAAATATCTTCTTGCCTTTTTCTGACTTAAGATTTAAAGTTACACCTTTCTTATTTCTATTTATATTTGCATAATATAGACTCTCTCCATTTACAAAAGGTCCAAAACCTCTTGTATCATCACCTTTTTTTGGTACTTCTATTTTTATAACATCAGCCCCAAAATCAGCCAACATCATTGTGCAATATGGCCCTGCAAGAACTCTAGTAAGGTCAAGTACTTTTATATTACTTAATGCTCCCTTTTTCATAACTATACCCCCAATTTATATTATATTACTCAATATTAAAAGTTGAGTTTAATAACAAATTCTCCGATTATCGAAATTAATGCATTATATGTGCTATTCCATTAAAAAATAGAACTGATACTACTGCAATAACCAATAGTCCAACTGCACTCATAATGAAAAGTTGAACAAACACCTTATTTTGTTCTTCTTTATTGAAGTCTTTTTTACTTGACCCCATAGCTGCCAAAATCAATGCACCACCAGTAGAAAGTGGACTTACACCAGCAAGAGAACCACCCACACCAACTGCTGCAATAAGTGCTAGTGGGTCTACTCCTCCAACTGACTTAGCTATATCAACACACATAGGCATCATGGTTGGATACACTACTGCTAATGCTGAACTAACCATAGACATAAGCCCTGCTGAAATACTCATAATTGGGGTAGCTGTTTTACTATTCATTAATGATGACAATGCATTACTCATTAAATCAATCCCTCCTGCTGCGTCTACGATTGTCATCATTGCACCTACTCCAAGTACCATTACTATCGTGCTCCATGGAATTGCTTTGATACATTCTCCATCTTCAGCAATATTGAAAAGAAGAAGTACAGCTGAAACTGAAAAAGCTGCAAGTCCAACATTCATATCAAAGATTATGATAAAAGCAATCATAACCACTATACTTATCAGAGAAATTATCTGCTTTACATTAAATTTTTCTATTTCCTTACTATTTATAACATTTATAGGCTTTTTAAGTTTATATCCTTTAAAAATTATAAACAATACTATTGAAAATACAATTGTTGAAAGAGTCTGACAAGCTAAAACAGCAGGCATAACATTTTCAATTCCAACTCCCTCTGCAACAGTTGTTATGATTTGACCTTCTGGAGTAATAGGAGTCATACGTCCTGCCATTAATCCACATTCACCTATAAGTGCAAGCATCACAGGATTATAACCAACAGTTATTGCTACAGGAACAGCCATTGCAGGAATAATTGCAAGTGCTGGGATTGCTCCAGGCCCAACACCAGCAACAACAAATCCTGCTATAAAAACCGCTATAGGTATAAGCCAAACACGTTTACCTGAAGCAGCTACAATTTTTTCTGCAACAAGCTTCAATGCTCCTGTTGAATTCACTATTGCAAAAAGTAATGTTATACCAACAAGCGTAGTAAACATTGAGTTACTTATAGCTCCATAAAGATCTTTATCATCCATACCAAAAATTCTAACAGCTATAACACCAATAGCTAAAGCTAAAATACCTGCATTATTCTTACGTACAAATGCAAGAATAATAACTCCTAAGAATAAAAGTAAAGCTATAACATCCATACTAATCCCCTCAATTCTTTTATTTATTTTATTAATCGATATACTTTATTAATAGATATGTTTCGTTAATCAATAGGACTGACAATTAGAACTCTCAGACTTTATATTTACATGATGACCACTATATACACCATTTACATAACTCATCTGATACTTTGATAATTCAAGAAGTTTAACAAAATCAACGCCTGTATCATACCCCATGCGTTCGAGCATGTATACTAAATCTTCAGTTGCAGTATTTCCAGATGCTCCAGGAGCAAAAGGACATCCTCCTAATCCTCCAAGTGTAGACTGCACAGTGGTAATTCCGCATTCAATAGCAGCAAGAGTATTAACCATCCCCATATTTCTAGTGTCATGAATATGTACCTGCCATCTGCACTCTGGCAAAGCTTCAACTAGTGCACTAATAGTATCTCTTACTTGTTTAGGGTCGGCAATGCCTATTGTATCTGCTAGGTTTATCTCTCTGATACCGTTTTCCCAAAGACGTTTGGCAAATGCTATGGCATCTTCAATTTTTGGCAAACCTTCAAAGGGACATCCAAATACAGTAGCCATTCCAATACATATATTCATATCTGGATAAGTACTCATTATTTTTTTAAGCTCATCAATAGACTCTTCATGAGTACGATTTATATTTTTCTTGTTATGGGTTTCACTCAAAGAAATAACATAAGATATATCTCTTATACCACACTCCCATGCAACTTTAGCTCCATATAAATTTGGAACTAATGCATAAAGTTTCACATCAGGATAATTTTTTACACAGTAAGTTGCTACTTCCTTTGCATCTTTCATCTGAGGTATTGCTTTTGGGCTTACAAATGAACTAATTTCAAGCTGTTTAATCCCAGATGAAATAAGACCATCAATAATCTTAAGTTTTTTATCAGTATCTAAAAATTCCTTCAGATTTTGAAATCCATCTCTAGGACCAACTTCAAATATATTTACCTTACTCATTTCTTTTCCCCCTTTTTACAGTCACATAACAAGCTAGCATTGTATGTTCCTGCTTAACTTTGCTTAATTTGACTTAATTAATAAGCTTATTTAAGCATATTATAATCCTATAAACTAAATTCTGTCAACATAATCTGCCAACATAATAATAAATTTTTTAAAATTTATTTATTCTAGACATGTAAAATATACGTGTTGTAGAATATTGTTCTTTAGTTGAATATATGTTAAGATTATTGATATAAGCAAATTTAAGCAACTACTCAAGGAGGATTTTATCATGGCAACAATCAAAGATATCGCAAAGGACTGTGGCCTTTCTTCAGCAACTGTCTCGTATGTCTTAAGTGGTAAAGGAAATGAGCGTAGAATTCCACTACAGACACAAGAACTTGTATTAAATTCAGCAAATCGGCTTGGATATAAACGCTCTACTCCTATTAAACACAACAATATTCAAATAGCATTTTATTGGCAAGATGCAGGATTTGAGTTGGCATCAACTAATATATTTCAAGCAATAAACCACATAGTTTCTTTAGAACATTTAAATATAAATATCATAATACGACCTTACAGTGTTGGCCATCTATGTAATGATGAATATCTTTTTTCAAATAATTATTATGATGGAGTTGTTTTAACAGGTATCAATGCTGATGACATAGAGTATCTATTAAAAAATAAACCTAAAATTCCTGTAGTTGTTGTAAATCGTGAAATACCTGGTTTTTCAAGTGTTTCTATTGATAATGAAGAAACAGGTCGTATAGCAGCTTTACATGCTATCCAAAATGGTAAAAATGATATTGCTGTTGTATTCAACCCAACATCCTTCACATGCATGACCTTGAGAGGTAAATCTTTTTTAAAAACATGTAAGGAACATGGAGTACAGTTATCAGACTCTATATATTATTGTTCTAATAAAATAGATAGTGGATACGATATTGCTCAGAAAATGCTTGCAAAAAATTCACTAAAAAAAGTAATTTTCTGTAATCATGACGTGGTAGCTCTTGGTATGATGAATGCATTTAATGAATCGGGAATTGTAATTGGAGAGGATGTTCAAATATTTGCAGCAAGCAATGGTCCTGCACGACTAATGGCAAGAAGTATTCCTCCTTTGACAGTTATAGATTTGAAGATGGAAGAGACAGCAGAGCGTAGTCTTAGGATGATTATTGATATAGTAACTGGTCGTATAAGCGGTATTCAGCAACAGATGATATACCCATCAATTATTTATAGGCAATCAAGTCCTGCTCAGAACTTACTTTAAAATTCTTAACTTATAAATACATTACAGCTATCTTCCATACACAAAAAAACACCTCTAACCCATGTTCACATATTATTTATGCAGACATAGTTTAGAGGTGTATATGTTCATTTTAATAATTACTTATTTTATGAAATTTATCACATAGTAAAATTAATGTAATAATTACAAATCTCAATGTGATATAATATTTATTCTACTTCCCAGTTATGGTAGATATCTTGAACATCATCATCTTCTTCAAGCATATCAACTAATTTATTCATCATTTTTAGATGAGATTCTTCTGTTAAAACAGTTGTAGTTTGAGGTATCATCTTTACATCAGCAGATATAAATTCATACCCTTTTGCTTTTAATTCATCACGAACACTAGAAAAATCTTCTGGTGTAGTTATTATTTCATAACCATCTTCTTCTGTTATAAAGTCTTCAGCACCTGCTTCTAATGCAACATCCATTAATTCTTCCTCTGAAACGCCATCTCCTGCACCAACTAATATTTGTCCTTTGTTATCAAACATAAAAGACACACATCCAGTAGTTCCTAGGTTTCCTCCGTTTTTATCAAAATAGTATCTTACATTACCAGCAGTTCTATTTTTATTGTCAGTTAAAGTCTCTACTATAACAGCAACCCCACCAGGTCCATATCCTTCATAAACTATAGTTTCATAGTCTTCTCCAGCACCTGCCCCTGCACCTTTAGCAACAGCTCTATCTATATTATCATTTGGCATATTATCTGCCTTAGCTTTTTCTATAGCTGTTTTTAATGCTGCATTATATTCTGGGTCTGCACCACCTTCTTTAGCTGCAACGGCTATTGCTCTAGCATGTTTCGTAAATATTTTTGCCCTTTGAGCATCTTGTTTACCTTTTCTATTAATTATATTTCCTATACGTCCCATATTTCCACTCCTTAATACGTACAATTAATTATTCTAACCTTTATCACTTGTAAATTTTATCACAAATCCTGAAAATAGTAAATTAGAACTTAGGAGGTTGTGCAGGCGTTTTTCTCTTGTGTTCACTTATTCTATGAAGTCTTTCTATTATCTCTTGGTCTCTTTGAGGAACTTCATCTAATCTACCTTCTAATACAGCATCTATCATATTGTAAGTAGTTCCCATTTCATTTTCATCTGTTTGTCCTTCCCAAAGACCTGCTGAAGGAGCTTTATTTATTAAATCTTCATGAACACCAAGTTCTTTTGCCCATTCATATACTTCAGCTTTAGTTAAATTTGCAATTGGTAAAATATCAACTCCACCATCACCAAACTTAGTAAAGTATCCAGTGTGTATTTCTGCAGCATTATCTGTACCAACAACTAAGTATCCTAGATTGTTAGCAATTGTGTAAATAGTACTCATTCTTACTCTTGCTCTTAAGTTTGCATCTGTCATTTTTAAATATTCTTCTCTATATAAATGTTTCTCTTTTAAATTTCCTACTACCATGTCTAATATAGCACTTTGTGGTTCTATAAGGTCTAAATCAAGATATTCTATATCACATCCTTCTATAACCTTAAGTGCATCTTCTCTATCTTGAGGATTACTTTTTATGCTCATTATAACTCCCATAGAGTTTTCTGGAAAAGCTTTTTTAATTAAATTAGCAACTACTGCTGAATCAATTCCTCCAGATACACCAACAATTAATCCTTTTGCATTTGCCTCATTAACTTTATTTTTAAGCCATTCTACAGTTTTGTCTATTTGTATTTTTATATTTGACATCATTATCTCCTCTCAATTTACTACTTTGTTTTAATATATTATACCATATATTAATATGTTGTTTTAACATGTTTTTTTTTATGCAAATTTAAGCAAAAATGAAGGATTATATTTAATATTATTTTATATAAATATAATTTGCCTATTTTGGTAAAACTATTTCAGAAGGTGGTTTTTATGAAAAATACTAATAACTTAAAGAAAAAATATTTTGATTTCAATATAAAAAATACGATAATTGGAGTATTTACAGGATTTATAAATGGGGTATTTGGCTCTGGAGGTGGTACTCTTTTAGTACCAATACTAAATGATATTGTGAAGGTAGAAGAACATAAATCTCATGCAACAGCTCTTTCTATAATAATTTTCTTGACAACAGCAAGTTCTGTTTTATATGTTTCTAAAGGAACTTACGATATTAACTTAACAATAAAAGTTGCAGCAGGAAGTATTGTTGGCGGCATTATAGGGGCTAAATTACTAAATAAAGTTACTGGAAAGTTTCTTAGAATTTCTTTTGGATTAATTATGATAATTGCAGCATTAAGGATGGTGTTTTAATGTTATTTGCTTTAATTGGATTTTTTGCAGGAATTATTGGAGGAATGGGAATGGGTGGTGGAACTATTCTTATTCCTGCTCTCGTTTTACTTGCTGGTATAGATACTAAAATAGCACAGAGTGTCAACTTACTTTCATCCATACCTATGACACTTATAGCACTGGCTATACATATCAAAAATAAAAACGTAGTTTTCAAATTAGTTATCCCAATAGCTGTATTTGGAGTGTTAGGAGCTATATTTGGTTCACTATTAGCTAATTATTTGTCTTCTGATATATTGAAGAAAATATTTGGAGTGTTTTTACTTTTAGTTGGTTTATTTGAAGTTAAAAAAGGATTCTGTGCAAAGTCTGATAAAAGCCATTAAATTATTTTAATATAAATTAATGGCTTTTATTTTCTATATAACTATTCTATTTTTATGTTTTTATTTTCTATATTGCTATTCTACTTTTTTACTTTTAGGTTAAATTACAGTAAGATTTTTATATTAAAATTTCTCCATCCTGTTCAGATAAATAAAATTCTTCTCCTAAAACTATCTTCCCTGTTCCACTTGTTATATCAATCATTTTCTCTGATAGTTTTTCCACATCTTCTAACTTTGAATATACTATTATCTCAACATTATCCTCATATATGGTATCTTTTATAAAGTACCCTAAATTCATCAGTTCATTTTGTACCTTTCCAAGTTGAGTATAATCTATCTTAACTTTAACTTCTTGGTACATTACCTTACTAATTATTTTTCCAGATTCTAAGCCTAACTTAGCACCTTTTGTATAAGCTCTAACCAGACCACCTGCACCTAATTTTATACCACCAAAATACCTAGTAACAACTACTACTACGTCTCTCAAGTCCTCTTTTTTTATGACTTCTAATGTTGGTATTCCTGCTGTTCCCTGTGGCTCTCCATCATCACTATACCTTTGTATATTCATATTTTGTCCAACTGTATAAGCCCACACATTATGATTTGCATCTTTGTGTTTTTTCTTTATTTCATTTATAAATTCTACTGCTTCTTCTTCACTTTGTATAGGCTTAGCATATCCAATAAAAACAGATTTTTCAATTGTTATCTCATCTGTTCCAAATTCGTGTAATGTCCTATAATTACTCATTATAACTCCTCCTATTTTTGTCATTTGCTAAAATATATCTTTATTTATAAAAATTACTCCGCTTAAAATGTAAATAGAATTTTTAGTATTCATTTTGTTAACATTATAAGTCAATTATATAATAAAATCACACGATTTTTAATTTTTATTTTTAATATAATTTATTGAGACATAAATCAATATAATTTATTAATATACAATATAATTTATTAATATACAAATCAGATAAACTATAAAGTATACACTTCTAAAACTTGGAATTAAAAAAGGAAGGGTCTAACCCTTCCTCAAAATTCTATAAATTCACTACTAGTTTGCTGGAACATCGTCGCCCTCTGAAACTAATTTCTTTAATTCTTTAAACTTTTTATAAGATACTTCAACTAAAGCTTGCTCTTTATGATGTGACAACATTTCTAAAGCATCTTTTATCTTGTAAAATCCACCTTCTTGGAATTCAGGAGCAAGTACACATTCAGTATTACAAGCTTCCATAACATACCACATTATCGCATTACAAACTTCTTGTTGTCTACTTCTTGAGAAAAATTCATACATAGTATCGCCAGCTACATCTATCATTTTAGCATCTATGCCAGTTTCTACTTTAACTCTTTCAACAGCACTTTCATATGGAAGTCCTCCTCCAAGTATCTTTCCTTTTGGAAGTGTCCATTCACCTCTATCATTTTTTACAATAAGTACTTTATTAGCATAAAACACTACTCCACCTGCACAACGTCTTACTATCATTTGAAACCCCTCCCATTAATTTATTAATTACCTTGTTAAACTCCATAAATAAATCATTAAGTAAACAAATTACTTTAATAAAAAATCACTTTTTCAAATTTGATAATGCTTTAATGGCTTCATCATAAGCTCTAAGCACGTACTCTTTTTCAAAATTCTTATTCTTATCTTTTAACTGCTGTAAAATCTTTAAACTGTTTTCATCTCCTAATTTTGAAAGAGCTTTTGCACAATATTGTCTAGTTTGTGCATTTTTATCGTAGAGACCTTTTTGCAAAACTTCTCTACTACTTGGTGACTCAATCTTTCTTATTGCTGAATAAGTTATTCTTCTAATATCTGAGTGTCTGTGGTTTGTGAGCTGATGGAGTAACTTCAAAAACCTATCATCTCTTAGCTCACCTGTTGCCCAAATTAAAACAATCAAATCTTCAGCATTTTTTTCTACAAGGATTCTTTTGAAAACCTTTCTCTTAAAGTATACCATTTTTTCGTCATCTAAGCTATCCATAAAATCAAGTCTCTTAATTTTATCTAATTCTAAAAATTTATCTAAAATATCCTTAGATGCCTCAAAATCATCTTTTTGCATTTCTTTTATCTTCAACTTTGCTTGTATAAGTTGCTCACTTGCTTCAACATTTGAAATATTTCTAATTTTACTAATTTGAGATACTGTTTTAGATTCTTTGTAAAGAAGATAGGTTATAAAATAATCTTCAAGATTATCTATATTTTCCCAATTTATATCCATATCAAACCTATTTTTCTAATATGTACTCTCTATAGATATTAAAATCTTCTTCATCTAAATTTACATCTAATGTTATACCATTTTCCCCATACTCAAAATTCTCCACATTGTATTTATCTTTTATTCTACTAAATATATCACCTCTTTCATAAGGTAACATCAAACTTACTGAATAAGTATTTTCCATTAAAGCAATTTCTATCATATTTAATAGCTTATCCATATTTATGCCTTGTTTTGCAGATATATACACAATATCTTCTTGACTCTTAGGATATATATCTAACTCTAACTTATCTACTTTATTGTATACAAGTATATGTTTTTTATCATTTGCACCAAGTTCTTTTAATACACCCTCAGTTGTACTTTTTTGCAATTCATAACTAGTATTAGTTGTGTCAATTACATGTAAAATTAAATCTGCATATTGTACTTCTTCTAGTGTAGCCTTAAATGCCTCTACTAAATCATGGGGAAGTTTACTGACAAATCCAACAGTATCTACTACTAAAAATTCTTTTTTATTTGGCAAAAGAGCTTTTCTTAAAGTTACATCTAAAGTTGCAAAAAGCATATCTTTTACAAAAACTTCTTTTTCTTGTTCATAATCCTTGTGTGTCTTTATTAATTCGTTTAGTAAGGTCGATTTTCCTGCATTTGTATACCCAACAAGTGCAACAATTGGTATATTTGATTTTAAACGCTTAACTCTTTGTGTCTCTCTATTCTTTTTTACCTCTTTAAGTTCACGTCTTATATCTGCTGCTTTATTAAGTATATGTCTTTTATCTACTTCTAACTTTTGTTCTCCAGGCCCTCTAGTTCCAATTCCTGCACCTGTTCTACTCATCTCACCACCCATTCCATAAAGTCGTGGTAATCTGTATTTTAATTGTGCTAATTCAACCTGTAATTTACCTTCTTTACTAAGTGCTCTTTGAGCAAATATATCTAAAATTAAGGTAGTTCTATCTATTACTTTTTTTCCAACAACATTTTCAATATTCCTAATTTGAGCGCCAGATAATTCGTCATTAAAAATTACTAAAGTAGCATCTAATGATTCACTATATGCTCTTATTTCCTCTACCTTACCTTTTCCTATATAATAAGCTGCATCAACAGCTTGCTTATTTTGAATTAAGCTACCTACAACCTCTGCACCAGCAGCTTTCGCTAATTCTTTTAGCTCTTCCATGGATTCATTAGTGTCTATATCATCACTTTTTTTAATTATTGTTGTCAAATTTAGACCTACAAGAAGTGCTCTTTCTTGAATTTCTTTCACTTAATCACCTCATTTTTTGTTATAAAGCATAATATAATTGTATTAAACACTTACATTATTTATCTATTTACTAATTATACCATTAATAATATGATTAATAATACTATATTATCAACTATTAATAAGAATATTTAGTATAATTATATTATCACCAAAATCTTATATACTTATAAAAGATTTGATATTTTATTTAAATTAGGAGGAAAATATGGGCGAAAATTATAAATTTTTTAATCACAAAGATTGTGAGTTTTTCCCTTGTCATAAAACGAATAAACCAAAAGAATTTAACTGTTTATTTTGCTATTGTCCTTTATATGCTTTAGGAGAAAATTGTGGAGGAAACTTTAAGTACACAGAGAAAGGCATTAAAGACTGCAGTAGCTGTATGCTACCTCATAAAAAAGATAATTATAATTATATTATGGGAAAATTTCAAGACTTAGTTAAAATTACTTGCAAAAAATAATTTTTTTATTAAAAATAGCTATGTATAAATATTTATTGACTACTTTTAGTCTAAATAGTATTACATAGCTATTTTTATTGTATAAGTTTTAATTTATATCGTTCTACCTTATATCTTTCTACTTTTAAATAATTTACATAATTTATACATTGCAAAAAGCAACATACTTACTGCAAAAATCAATATCAAAATCATCAGTCCAGCATGAAAGAAAAATTCTTCTGGAAGCATATTTATAACTGGGTCTAAGTCAGGATTAAATATCCAATAATCATTTCTAAATAATAATTTATGAAAAATAATAAATGATTTTTCAAAATTCAACAAAATAGGAAGTGCCAACACTACTGGCATGATTATCAATGTCATTGATGTAGTTTTTAGTAGTTTTATATTTTTATTTTTTACACTTAATATAATTCCTATCAAAGAAATTATCATTAATAACTTAGATAATTTATTGATATTTTGAAATATATTTCTCACTTCTTCAAAATGTATTTTCCCTTCTGGAGAAGATTCTAATGTTGGTAACTTAAACTCAGATACATCCTTACTTAGGTTGTAATCTATTAAGTAATCATAATTTAATTTTATATTATCTTTAGATAAACCAGATAACTCTGATATGTTTAAATAATCAATATCAAAATAATAAAGTTGTTTAAATCCAACAGTAAAATTAATAGCACTTACTATTATAACTATACTGATACACACTGAAAAAATTATATTTAGAAACTTTTTCATGAAATCCCCCCAGTAATAAATTAAATCACTACACGATTTTAGTTGTAAAATCTTCTATATTCCATACATCATCTACAATGTCTGAATAGAATTCTGGTTCATGACATACCAAAAGAACTGTTCCCTTAAATTCTCTGATAGCTTTCTTCAATTCATCTTTTGCCTCAACATCTAAGTGATTTGTAGGCTCGTCTAGTACTAAGAAGTTTATATTTTTTAGCATTACTTTACAAAGTCTAACCTTTGCAGCTTCTCCACCACTTAGTACTCTCATTTGACTAGTTATATGCTCATTTGTAAGTCCACATTTTGCAAGAGCCTGTCTAACCTCAAAGTTTGTAAGCCCTGGGAATTCACTCCAAATTTCATCCATAGGTGTATTACTATTTTCTCTTGAACTCTCTTGTTCAAAATATCCAAGCTCCAAATAATCACCTAGCTTAACACTTCCTTCAAATGGTTTTATTATTCCAAGTAAAGTCTTTAATAAAGTAGATTTTCCAATACCATTCATCCCTTTTAAAGCAATCTTCTTTCCTCTTTCTAAATGGAAGTTAAGTGGCTTTGTTAATGCTTCATCATAACCTAAAACTAAGTCTTCCGTTTCAAAAATTATTTTACTTGCTGCTCTGGCATCTTTAAAAGAGAAAGTAGGTTTTATCTTTTCCTTTGGTCTTTCTAGTATTTCCATCTTATCTAGTTGCTTTTGTCTACTATTAGCCATTCCTCTTGTTGCAACTCTAGCTTTATTTCTGGCTACAAAATCTTCTAATCTCTTTCTTTCTTCAACTTGTTTATCATAAGCTTGCTCTTCTTGACGTTTCTTTATATCATTCAGTCTTACAAATTCATCGTAATTACCTTTATATCTATTTAACTCACCATTTTCCATATGATATATTACATTACAAGTATTATTTATAAAGTCAATATCATGTGATACTAGAACAAAACTGTTTTCATATTCCTGAAGATACCTAGTAAGCCATGTTATATGTTCCTCATCTAAATAGTTTGTAGGCTCGTCCAGTATAAGAATAGTTGGATTTTCAAGTAAAAGTTTAGTCAGAAGTACTTTTGTTCTTTGACCTCCACTTAAATCAGTTACATCCTTATCAAGACCAATTTCTCCAAGACCAAGACCATTTGCAACTTCTTGTATCTTTGCATCTATCATATAAAAACCACTATTTTCAAGTATAGTTTGTATCTCTGCTGTTTCTTCAAGAAGCTTACTCATCTCATCATCACTAGCTTCTCCCATTTTGTCGTACATAGCAATCATTTCTTGCTCTAAATCAAACATATGCTTAAAAGCTTCTCTAAGCACTTTTCTTATACTTTTACCTTTACTTAATACTGTATGTTGGTCTAAGTAACCTACTGTAGCTCTTGAAGACCATTTTATATTTCCAGCATCAGGCATAAGCTTTTTCGTTATTATATTTAAAAAACTCGATTTTCCTTCTCCATTAGCGCCAACTAGTGCAATATGTTCACCTTTTCTAAGTCTAAAGGATACATTTTCTAATATTGTTCTTGCACCAAATCCGTGGCTTACGTTTTCTACTACTAGCATTTTAACACCTCTCAAAAAAATTTTACACATTCTATACTATAATATATTCTTTTGAAAGTTAAATCAAGTATTACCAATATTTTTAGTTATATTTACAACAATTTAACCAAAAATAAACTTCATCATTATATTATGTAAAATAAAAAATAGATACTTTCATCAATAATAGAACTTATTTATCGACTAAAAAAGCACATGCATGCTATAATTTCTTTGTAGCCTGTTTAATCTTGAAATTATAAAATGGTTTCTGATTTGTTCTCAAATAAACAAAATTTATTATGAACAGTAATATAAAATTGTGACATAATACAAATCATTTGATATTTATAAATACAATTATTAGAATGGAATAAAACCGATTTACATTTGCTTGCTTTAGGCGATAAGTTGGTACTACAGGTTATTTATCTAAACGGAGGTGAGAAATAGTTATGAAACAGAAAAAATATTTCATTATTATGTATATTATTTATGCATTGCCAATTCCTTTTTCTCTAATAACATGGATTGGAACTATCATTTCTGTTGCTGATTTAGGAATGGTAGACTGGAAAATTTTCAGTGAACTTATACAATCTGTGATTGCTTTAGTTACTATGCTACTTGCTGGTTTATATCCTGTCTCATATATTATTTCATTAATCAAAACTCGTAATAGTAAAAAGTTTTCTTTATTTAGTTTTCTTCCTATAATACACATAATTCTTTTTGTTGTTTTCTTCTTTTTTTGGTCTTTTCTTAATAAAGTATATCAAATTTAAATTCTTCCTAAATCTTATCTAACCTTACAAAACCATATAGTTGGGATTTATTGTGAAAATATAGGTCATATGTGTAAATGTCTATCTGTCCATTTAATGTAGATTTGTAAGCTCTTATACAAACAATTATGTAGCCTTGCAATTTGCTTTTTCACTATTTTTTGAATAAAAAATAGAGATAAAAATTAGGAAAATAATACCAACCTAATTTTTTCTCTATTCACGTTTTATTTAAAATACTCATCTAATCCATCTGCCACACATTGCATCATTTTTCTTTGATATTCTGGATTTGACATCATTTGGTCCTCATTATAATTGCTCATAAATCCCATCTCTACTAATACAGCTGGCACTTTTGACCAGTTAAATCCAGTCAAATCTCCTCTTTGAACAATTCCATTTATTTGTATTCCAGCTTGTTCCATGTTTGTTTTGATGAATTCTGCACATCTATTACTATCTTCATATATAGGAGCTGTATATTTTCCATCCTTCTCAGGAACTAATATAGATGCACCAGTCTTTGAAGAATTATTTAAACTATCTGCATGTATTCTTACAACCATATCTGCTTTTTTCTCATTAGCAAGTATCGCTCTTTCTGAGTTACTTATATTTACATCATGTGTTTCTCTAGTCATTATTACATTGTAACCTTTAGATTCTAATATATTTTTTAAAACTACAGATGCTTCAAGATTTAAAACATACTCTGCTTTCTTTGTGGCTATACCTTCTGTTCCTGAAGATACTCTTGCTTTTTGAGATGAAGAACCTGGAGCTACTGGTTCTAAATTACTATCTCCTTTTCCTTGATGCCCTGGGTCTATACAAATTAAAAACTTTTTATTTTTTTGAGTTTCTGTTTTACTATCTGATTTATTATCCTCTGACTTATTATCATTTTTGCTTTTTGAATTTGATTTATTTTCATCTTTATCTTTTATATTTTTATTTTCATCTTTATCTTTATCTGTTTTTTCATTTTTAGTAGTACCTGAATTAATTAAATTTGTTGTCTTGTAAAAATTGGTAACTGGATTTGATGTTCCTATAATTATAATTCCCATGGCAATTATACAAGTAACTAACAATCTATATTTTTTCATCTTTTGCTCCTTTCAATGATAGACAGCTATTATCTATTTTAAATTTATATGAATATGTATCTATTTTATCATATACCTTGTTTAATTTATTTATTTTTATGAAAACTAAGGTGTTATTGAGTCAGTTTTCCAAGCATCAAAAACTGATTCTTGAGCAACATAATATTGAGGCAGCAAGAAAATTTCAATTTTATTATTAAAATATTTTAATAAGAAAGAGGTATTCTATGCAATTTAAAAATTTTTATTTTAAAGATAAAGCTTTAAGTAAAAGAAATAACTTAGCTAAGTCTAAATTTACAATTGTTTTAACATTTTTATTTTTATTATATTTTTTCTCAAATAATTTAATTTATGCACAAAATTTACAAAAAAGTGAACCTCAATATTTAATACCTATAGGAAATGTTCTTCAAATTGATGCAGAACTAAAAAATATCATTGTTAGAAGTCCTGGTGAAGCATCTCCATTTAGATTAGGTGATGCTATAATCAAAGTAAACAATATAGAAGTTGATGGATATAGTGATTTTGCTAATACACTAAATGCTTTAGCAGAAGAAAAACCAGTTTCTATTTTATTAAATAGAGGTGGTCAACTTTTAACAATGAAAACAACTAAACACATATTAGAAAAAATTAGTTTTAATAACTTACTTTCTGGATTTGCTACTTTGACTTATATCAATCCAGAAACCTCAGAATTCGGTGCTGTAGGTCACCCAATAAGTGTTGGTAATTCAAGAAAAATACCTATAAAATCAGGTTCAATTTCTACAACTAAACATCTTGATATAGAAAAATCTTATCGAGGTAGTGTTGGATGTATAAATGCAAAAAGAGAAAATATTATTGGTAGTTTTACGGAAAACACTGACTTTGGAATAAGAGGTCAAATTAATAATTTTGATATTTCTAGCTTAAAAAAATATAAAGTAGCTTCATTGAATGAAGTTAAACTAGGAAAAGCTCAAATAATTTTACAAAACAACTTTAATGAATGTAAAAAATATAATATTGAAATTGTAGATATAGAAAACCAAAATCATCCTGAGAGTAAAAGTTTTAAAATTAAAATCACTGACAAAAAACTTTTAGCTCAAACTGGTGGTATTGTACAAGGTATGAGTGGTACTCCAATAGTACAAGATGATAAAATAATAGGAGCAGTCTCTCATGCCATTGAAAATGACCCAGCTGTCGGTTATGCTGTATTTATTAAATGGATGTTATAGATAATAAATATTATAAGTAATTTGTAAACTTTAAATCATCATTCAATAAATGTTACTAATATATTTGGTCTGAAGATATATTCCTTCACTCTACAGACCAAATATATTAAATATTTTACATACTTTAAAACACAAATTTTTATTACAATTATATTAATTTTTATTACAACCATTTTAATTATTATTTATTACTTATTATTTACAAAATTTTTATTTATAAACTATTATTTCAAATTTATCAAAAAATAAACATCACTATATTACTTGTTAGCATTTTTTCCAGTGTTAGGTAGAACATTCCCAAGGTTCTTTTCAGGTATATTTACATAACTTTCTGGAACATCACCTACTATTATAGTCTCACAAATAGGTATCTGAGCTTTAATTTGTTTTGTTGAAGTTATAAGTGGGATTACAACTTTTACTTGGGTTTGAGCTTCTAAATATATCCTATGTCTTGTTTGATTTATGCCTGAAGACTCAAATTCCGTTTTAAAGTTTACTGATACTGTTCCTATAGGTTCAATAGATACTTCAAGTTTAGGACCGTATTTAGCTAATATAGGACTTCCTAATGCTGTTCCTATAGGTATGTAAGAGTCTGCTGTTTTACCTTTTTTTAATTCATCTTGTATTTCTAAAGCTATTGCAGATGCAATTTCATTCATCATAATAGTATTTGCTTGTATCATAGTTATTTTTCCATTATTATCAAGCTGTATATCCATTAAATCTTCATAATTTATTTTTCCTTCTACCATTTCAGCAACAGCTTTATTTATAGACCTGTTTGCTAATTCAAGAGCTTTTGTTTCTGCTAGAACTGTAATTGTTGGTCTTAAACTTTTATCTATATATATAAAACTGCCTATAAATACAGACAAGAAAAGAATTAACAAGAAAATAGCTACAATTTTTCTAAATTCATTTTTCTTTTTTCTATCTACTATTCTATTCAAATTTATCCCCTCCTATTTATTTATATGTAACTTTGGCATAATTTTTATAATATTTGTCAAAAATAAATAAATAAAAATATAGACTTATTAATACATTTTGTTTATACATATCTACAATGTAAAGAATATTATAGCAAATTCATTTTTTCTATTAATTACAAAATTACTCCTATTTGTGTTATAATATTGCATTAAGTAAGGAGGTTAAAATCTTATGAATAACGATAATGATAAAAATGGAAATAAAATCAGAAGAAAAAAGGTTAGCTCATCTAGTAACTCAAATAAACCAGTTAATAGAAATTCAGCTAACAAAACTCGTTCAACTAAAAACAAGAATAAACCTAAAAAAAGCGATAAATTTAAAAGACTAAGAGTATTTGGTATAGTATTTTTAGTTTTATTAGTTGTTGGTGCAGCAGGTACTGCTGGATTAGTATTTGCATCATTAAGAGATGTCTCTCCAGTTACAGAAGCTGTTTTAGACAAACAAACCAACCAAACAACTACAATTAAATACGCTAATGGAAAAACATTATCTACTGCTCCAAGTGTAAATAAAAAGACACCCGTTCCATTAGATAAAATTTCAACTCATCTTCAACATGCAGTAATTGCAATAGAAGATGAACGTTTTTATGAACACAAGGGTGTTGACATTAAAGGTTTATTTAGATCAGTATTAAAAACTCTTACAGGTACCAAGCAAGGTGGTAGTACTATTCCTATGCAGGTATCTAAGATGCTGTTGACTACTGAGCAACAAACTCTACCTCGTAAAATAAAAGATATTTATTATGCATATGAGATGAGTAAGACAGTAAGTAAAGACAAAATATTAGAAACTTATTTAAATAACTTCTTCGTTGGAAAAGGTCTTGCAGGAGCTGAAGCTGGTGCACGTGGTTATTTTGATAAGTCTGCAGCTGACCTTACTATAGCTGAGTCAGCACTTCTTGCTGGTTCAACTAAAAACCCATCTAGGTTCTCAGCTTACAAAACTTCTAAATTAGATGGAAGTGAAGCTAAGAGTGACTTAGAGAATAAATTATTATTTTTTGTTAATACAACTGATGATGATTTAGATGACCCAACTCAAGTAGACTTTGATATGATTGAGAAATTAAAGACTTGGGAACTTATATCTAGTGATACTTATAGACAACTAAAAGCAGGTACATTAGTTGTCAGAAAAGCTATAAACAATCCTGAAGCTAAGAAAAGACAAGAAATTGTTCTAAAGAAAATGTTAGACCTAGGATATATAAAACAAAAAGAATATGATGAAGCAATTAATGCTAAGATAGAAATAAAATTACCTAAATCAGCAGATAAAGTTTCTTCATCTGTAGAAGACCTTATTGAAAGTGAAGTTATAAATGCCCTAATGGAACAAGGTCATACAAATGATGAAGCTCAAAACTTATTCTACAATGGTGGTCTAATTGTAAATACAACTATAGACCCTAAAATGCAAGATGCTTTAGAAGAAGAATTTGATAAAAATAGCAATTTCCCAGGCCATATGGTTGGACCTGATGGAGTTAGCCAGCCACAGGCTGCAATGGTAATTTTAGATTACAAGAATGGTGAAATAAGAGCACTAGCTGGAGGTAGAAACATAAGTGGCAGAAAAACTTTAAATCGTGCTACTAGCCCTCATCAACCAGGTTCTTCTATAAAACCTCTAGCAATTTATACACCAGCTATTGATACTTTAAAGATTACACAATCAACTGCTCTAAATGATGTTAGAGGAGGATATAAATTTGAAGAAAATAATAAGTGGAATCCAAGAACTACTACTAGTGGTCATGGTTCTATGAGTTTACGTAAAGCACTTGCTAAATCTTCAAATACAATAGCAGTTAAAACTGCTGAAATGCTTGGAGATTCTTACGATGAATGTATAGATATAATGATGGACTACTTAAAGAACTTTGGTATAACAACTGTTAAAAATAGCCAAACAGGAGCAACTGATAGACAGTTTCCATCATTAACACTTGGTGGTATGGCAAGTGGTATTACTCCACTTCAGATGGCTGCTGCTTATGGTACATTAGCAAATCAAGGAGTTTATGTAGAACCATCTATTTACACTACTATAACTACTTTTGATGGCCAATTATTAGTTAAAAACGCTCCTGAGGAACATAAAGTTGTAGACCCAGAAGTAGCTTATGTTGTTACAGATATGTTAGAAAGTGTAATTACTGAAGGTACAGGTGGTATTGCATCACTTCCAAAAGAAATGCCTGTTGCAGGTAAAACAGGTACTACAAATAGCGCATATGATGCTTGGTTTGTTGGTTATACACCTTATTATGTAGGAGCAACATACATTGGAGATGATGCTGGTAGAAAAGATGATGCTGGTAACACCATAAAACGTAGAGATGTTCCACATGGAAGTACTAGTACAGCAAAACTTTGGCAAAAAATTATGTCAAAAATACATGCAAATTTAACAGTTACTGAATTTGAAGTTCCTAAAAATGTATATTTTACAAAAATTAATTTAGAAGATGGAGGAAAGCAATCTTCTGGCTCTAAAGCAGCATTTATTGAAGGTACTGCTCCTTCTAGAGTAAGTTCTCAACCATCTCCTGAAGATACAAAGAAACCAGATAATAATCAACAAGAAGAAGAGAATAATAATAACAACAATAATTCAGGTAATAATAGTGGTGGCTCTACTCCTCCTGATAATGGTGGAAATAGTGGTGGTACTACTACTCCTCCTGATAATGGTGGAAATAGCGGTGGTACTACTCCTCCTGATAATGGTGGAAACAGTGGTGGTACTCCTCCTCCTGATGATGGTGGAAACAGTGGTGGTACTGTCACCCCTCCTGATGGTGGTGGAAATACAACACCTTAGTTTAATAAAAGATTATATTTAAATATTAATAAATACTTAAAATTCAAACAAAAATATAAGGAGTTGCCTCAAAGTGATTTTTAGAAATCCTCAATGAGACACTCCTTTTTTAGTAATTATAATTAATGTGGGAATTGTTATAATATTTATGTATTACAAATTATATAAATTTTATATTTTTTGCTTATTGTATACCAAAAGTCTGGAATGTGTTTAATTTACCATATCTTTTGATAAGTATATCCCATTCTTCCTTATCATAAAAATCACACTTATTTACACCAAATAATTTGGCAACTTCAATTGCAAATCTACCAGCTGACTCTAAATCACTAAAATGAGTTGCACCTGTAGCACATCCAGCAACAGGCATTTCTGTAGTAATTGCTACTCCAACTACTGGAGAATTTGTAGCAACTGCTGGCTGTAAAATACTATTCAAATGATACAAGTCATTTCCATATGGTGTTATATCTTGAATGGATAAAGGAAATACAAATGGAGATTTTCCAGTTACAGTCTGTATAATATCTAAAAGATTATCACTAGTTTTCAATATGTACCCTTCTTTGACAGTTGGCGATATTGCAAATCCTCTAGTATTGATTATTCTATTACCTTTAGTAGTATCGATTGAAAGTATTGCATCACAACTACTGTCAACTTCATTTTCATTCATAGTTATCATATCTATTGGTGAATCCATAAAAGGTGTAGGATAATGTTCTTTAGTTGGAGCATCTGGACAAATATGAGTCGAAATCACAATATCTCCTTCTAATACATCTCCTTTTCGTTGCATATCTAAAAGTTTCGCTGCTACTGAAATTGCTACCAATGCTCCATCACCATCTGAAACAAAACCTATTACCTCTGGTCTTGCCCCAATACCTCCAAGTCTGCCTAAAATACCAAGAGTGGGAGCACTTCCTCCTTTTAATTTACCATTCTTGCCAGCAATTGTAAGCTTAACTAAATCTGTAGAACCTTTACTTGATGAAAGCTTTTTTACTATTATATTTTCTCCACCATAGCTTTGTAAGTATGTCTTTACTTCTTCTCCACTTGCAGTTGATTTGTCTAAAATATCATAAACCTCTAATACTTGTTTTAATATCATATTTAATGTCCTTTCTTCATGTATTTTTTAGTAATACATTATTTACTGTACAAAACATCTACACCACACATTGCTAGTACTTTAATTGCTTTTATAAGTGCTATTTTTCCTTCTTCTCCACCAGCAGCTACAGCAAATTCTTCTGTATGAGTTGCAGTGTTTTCTTTTAATTTGATATACGCTTGTATTGCAGGTATTTCATGAGTTAAATTTCCAGTATCAGTTGAGCCAATACCTTGAGTTAAATCTCTTTCAATATAGTCTTCACCTAATACTTCAAAATTTTCTCTAACTATATTTACTAATCTTGAATCATTTTTTATTTCTTTATATATCTCATCTAATTGAATTACTTCTACACTAGTTCCTGTAGAAATTGCAGCTCCCTTAGCACAATTTTTAAGCATATCACAAATTTCATTTAGGTATTCTATGCTTAATGCTCTTACATTAAATATAGCTGTAGATTTTTCGGGAATTATGTTATGTATACTACCTCCATCAGTTATAATTCCATGTACTCTTGCATAATCTTTAAGATGTAATCTCATGCTATTTACACTATTAAACAATGCTATTACTCCACTTAATGCACTTCTTCCTTCCCAAGGATAAGCAGCAGCATGAGAAGCTTTTCCACTAAAATCAAATTTTAAATTAACTTGAGCAAATGATATATCATCAGGTATTGAAGCATCACATGGATGTAAAATTAATGCAGAATCTACATCTTTAAAGACTCCTTCTCTAATCATAGTTATCTTTCCACCTACTCTTTCTTCAGCAGGTGTTCCAAACACTTTTACAGTTCCTTCTATATCATATTTTTTTATAACTTCTTTTAAAATAATACCCGCTCCAACAGAACTTGTGCCTATAATATTGTGTCCACAAGCATGTCCCATACCTGGAAGTGCATCATATTCAGCTAAAAAAGCCACTGTCTTTCCACCAGTTCCATTTGAGTAGACTGCCTCAAAAGATGTTTCTAATCCTCCTACCCCTTTTGTCACATTGAATCCATTTTCTTCTAATAAATCACATAATGCTTTTTGTGATTTAAATTCTTCAAATGCTAATTCTGGATTTTCAAATAAAGATTTAGATACCTTTTCAAATGATACTTTTTTCTCATCAGATAACAACTTTATATCTTCTTTGATTTTTAATTTTAATTCTTCCATACTTACTACCTCCTTAAAGCATTCCATTTATTTTTAGAACTGTTTGAGATATAAAAGCAGAACCAAAATAAGTAGATGTCATAACTATAAATGATATAACTACTAGCTTCCAGCTCAAAGTCTTTAATATATCCAATTGGTTACCTACAGAAATTCCTGCAAAAGCTAATAATGGTGTTACTGTAGACATAAAATTTATTTTTCCTATATTACTTGCTATAAAATCTCCAACTGGTGATATTGGAAGTGATAATACAAACGCAACCAAAGTAGCCCATGCAAAACCTGGTAAATTTGGTCTCTTAACAAAATTCTTTATTACAATAGCAATTATTACTAATATAAAACCAAATACACTTCCAATCAACAAATCTTTAGCCTGTGTTTTAAGTGCTATAGCCTGTCCAAAGCAAATAATAATATATATGAACATTACTATCTTTATCTGTTCCATAATAGTCTTCAAAGTCTTTTCCATCTATACACCCTCCATTATAAAACATCTCTTGTTTTTGTTTTTTTTCTACTTCTAAACTTCTCAATAATTGGAGCCACTTTACTATAATAATAATTGGCAACTGGTAATGATAAAAATAATTCTATGTATATTCCAGTAACAGCTGTAATCAATCCGCTGGTTGCTGAATAAGCTAAAATCTGTTCAGACATATTTGGTACAGTATTCATCAATGCTGCTGTTGCAGCCCCCATCATAGAACCACTTCCCATTCCTGATGCCATTGCTAAAGCATATGGATGAAAGCCTATAAGAACACCCAGTGGTGCCAAAAATGAAAATAATAATGTTCCAAAGATACTACCACTTATATAAGTTCCTAATGTTCCTATACCTTCTGGTGAATTCAATCCATACTTATCCCCAATAATTCCTAGTGCTGTGTCACGACATAATGAAAAAGTTCCTCCTAATGCACTTCTTCCAAGACCTAATGCTACTCCAACAGGTAATGCTATTAACATTGTACCCATATGACCAAACTCTTGTAATAAAAGTGCTGGTCCTGCTTGAAGTAATATACCAACTTTAGGCCCTGCATTAATTCCAAACATGATTCCCAATGGATATAGAGTTAAGGATAAAAGATATGGAGATACATTTATTTCATTATCTCCTATAAACTTTTTTAAAGCTGGTATAATCCTTCCTAACAAATGAGGGGACACAGCCATACCTATAAAGATAGCCCATAGTATACTAAGTAAAGTTATATTAATACCCATAACTTTAAATGAAATAGGCCCAATTAATTCAGCCAATACTGTAATTATACAGGCTGCTATCAGAGCATTTCTAATTCCTGTCTTTCCTTTCATTTCTGTACCTCCTTGCAATTTTTATAATTTTCTTACAATATAATTGTTAGTGATTTAATTATATATTCTCTCATCGATAATGTATAATATAAATTTTTCATTATTTTTATATGCTTTTAGTCATAAAGCAAAAGGAGGATTAAACATCATGGATTTATTACAATTAAAATATTTTCAAGTTATAGCTCGTACTGAAAATATGACTAATGCTGCTAAGCAATTACATGTAACACAGTCAGCACTTAGTAAAAGTATAGCTCTACTTGAAATGGATTTAGGTGTAAAATTATTTGACAGGAAAGGAAGGTCTATTAAATTAAACTATTGCGGAAATATTTTTCTTAAAAGAGTTGATTCAATACTTAATTTATTAGATACATCAACTAAAGAAATAAAAGATTTAGCTTGTAGTGAGTTTGACCAAATCAAATTAATCGTACTTACTGCATCAAGGTTAATTTTAGATGTACTTAGTGAATTTAAAAAATTACATCCAAATATTTCATTCAAATTAATGCAACATGTTCCAAAATCAACATTTGACTACGATTTTGATATATGTATTACTTCATATTGCTTTGAATTTAAATCATCAAATTATGAAGTATTAACTAGTGAAGAAATATTTATAGGTATACCTTATAACAATCCACTATCAAAGCTTAACAGTATATATTTTAAAGATGTACAAAATGAGAATTTTATATGTTTAGAAGAAGGTACAAATTTCAGAAAAATTACAGATAGATTTTGTAACTATGCTGACTTTGAACCTAATGTATGTTTTGAATGTGATTCTCCTTCAACTGTTTATAATTTGATAAAAGAAGGTCATGGAGTTGGATTTATTCCTGAAAAATCATGGTGTATAGATTATGAATCTTCTATTAAACTATTGCCTATTAATGATATAAGATGTGAGCAATTTATTGAGCTATATTGGACAGATAATAAATTTTTAAACAAGTCAACAAGGATGTTTATTGATTTTATAAAAAACTATCTTAATAAATGGTAAAGCTCAATGTTGCACTGAGACCCAAAAGGTTGGACTTTATACTGGAATGAGTTTTCATTCCAGTATTTTTATTTTTATGCAGGTTTTTATTCATATTAAATTTTATAATCAACTGGACTACTTTTAGTTTTTTATTCTATTAACGCTGTTTCTTATAATTAGTCTTGGATAAAGTTTTCTTGGGATATGTTCTGTACTCTTTTTATTTATTGTATTTACTAAACTATCTACTCCATTTTTTATAACTTGTTCTCTTGGGTCATCTATTGTTGATAAGTGTGACCTAAAGTAAGATATCAATTCAATATTATTATATCCTATTACAGATATGTCTTCTGGTACATTTATACTATAAGTAGTTTTTAATTCTTGTATTATAGAAATAGCTGGTACATCTTGTTGCACAAATATAGCTGAGGCTTTTTTTATTTTATCAATATATTTTTTTAATAGCTCAACTTGAGATTCAAAATCCATTCTAGATTCAATTACATCAGTCTTTAAATTAGCTTCTTCCATAGCATTTAAATACCCTTTTGTTCTATCTTCGTGCATTTTTGAACTCTTATCTTCTGAAGTTATTGTTATTATATTTTTATGACCATGATCTATTAAATGCTTAGTAGCTATATAACCTCCATATACGTTATCATCCCAAAAGAAATTATCTACTTCTCCTACAAAAGATGGCTTAAAATATATGAATACATGTGGAAAATTATTGTCTTTTAAAAACTCATACTCTTCTTTTTTTATTGATTGAGACACTATTACTAATCCATCAACCATTTGTCCATTAACCATTTTATAGACATTACTGTCACCACTAATGTTATTATTAGGCTGTATTATAAAGTCGTACTTATTAGTCTCAATAGAATTTATAGAACTGTCCATTATATCACTAAAAAATTTTCTAGTGTCTTGATGATTAAAATTATTTGAAAAGATTACCCCTATTCTATTTGTTTCTTTTTTTGCTAGATTTCTCGCATTTACATTAAAATGAAACCCTAGCCTGTTAGCCTCTTCCACTACCTTCTTTTTTGTTTTTTCAGATACATTAGGATTATTGTTTAAGCACCTAGAGACAGTTGAATAGCTAATGCCTAGGTTCTTTGCAATATCTTTAATAGTTACCATCTTTATCCCCTACTTCACTTCATTTTATTTTTGCTAATATAATACTACACCATGTTGTAAATAATTGTCAACTTGATTATGTAAACGCTTGTAACTATAAAAAAATAGGTAGAATCTAAAAAGATATCTACCTATTTTAATAAAAAAACTTATCATATATTTAAGTGATTTTATGGTTTTGCTTTTGGTGTAAATACTACTGACATAATATATCCAAAAAATATAGCTGCGGCTATTCCACCAGCTGTAGCAGTTGTTCCACCTAGAAAAATACCTAAAAATCCATCACTTTGTATTGATTTTATCACTCCTGTTGCAAGTGAATATCCAAATCCTATTATAGGAACGGTTGCACCTGCTGCTGCAAACTTAACTAATGGCTCATAAAGTCCTAGAAAAGTTAAAACTACACCAGATGTTACATATGTTACCATAACATATGGAGTTTGCATCTTAAAATAATCCATCATTACTTGGGCTATTAAACATATAATTCCACCTACAATAAATACTCTTACATAGTCCATTAACATATATATCACATCCTACTCATTTACTATTACTACTGCATGTGCAACACATGGTATTGTTTGCTTTTGTAGTGTACTTGTTGGTGATAATAGTGCTCCTGTTGATACGAGCATTACTTTGTTAAATTCTTTTTTTCTTAACTTTTCATATATATATCCTGCAAATACTGTAGCTGAACATCCACATCCACTTCCACCACAGTGAACATCTTGCTCTTTAAGGTTAAACATTTCTATACCACAATCAGTATAACACTTTGAAATATCTACACCTTTTTGTTTTAAAAAATCTTCTGTTATCTGTTTTCCAAGTGTACCTAAATCGCCAGTGGCAATTATGTCAAAGCTATTTGGGTCATCATTAGTGTCTTCAAAATAAGAATATATAGTATCTATTGCTGCTGGAGCCATGGCTGGTCCCATATTATTACCATCATCAATACCTTTATCTATTACTTTTCCAACTGTAACATATTTTACTTTAGGACCTTCTCCATTAGGAGCTAGTAAAACACTTCCTGCTCCTGTAACTGTCCATTGAGCTGTCATTGGCTTTTGATTTCCTAGTTCTAGTGGAAATCTGAATTGTCTTTCTGCTGTACAATAATGGCTTGATGTACCTGATAGCACTAAATCTGCAAAACCACCATCTACAAGCATAGAACCTATGCAAAGTCCTTCTGCCATTGTAGAGCAAGCACCATATATACCCAAAAATGGAATTGCTAGTTCTCTTGCAGCAAAAGATGCTGGTACTATTTGATTGATTAAATCTCCACCTAACATGTAATTTACATCTGACAGTTTTTTTCCTGACTTTTGTATGGCTTTCTGTGAAGCAGTCTCTACCATTTTACTTTCAGCTAATTCCCAAGTTTTTTCACCATATAAATCATCGGTCATAATCATATCAAAATAATCCTTTAGCGGTCCTTCACCTTCTTTAGAACCTACTATAGTACCCGCTGATATTATTGTTGGTTTATTCTCTAGCTTGACTGTTCTTTTTCCAATTCTTTTATTTTTCATATTTTCACACCTTTTTAATTTTGAATTTTACTATTTAATCCTTTAATATTAATTGAAATTTTCATAGCTATTTTCTAATAGATAAATTTTCTAGCTAATAGTTAATTAATAAAGTTTAAATTAAATAAAAATCATCTAAAACATTTTAAAAATATAATAAATAATTCCACATAAAATAGAAGAACCTATACCATAAACTAAAACTGGTCCTGCAATTTTAAATAAGTTTGCACCTACACCTAATACATATCCTTCTCTTTTATACTCCATTGCAGGAGATACTATTGAGTTAGCAAAACCTGTTATTGGTATTATAGAACCAGCTCCTGCTCTTTTTCCGATTAGGTCATAAACTCCTAATCCAGTTAGAAATGCCCCTATAAATATTAGTGTTATTGATGTAGCAGAACTAGCACCTAATTTATCAAGCCCTCCAACTTTCATGTATAAATCATTTATAGCTTGCCCTATCATACAAATAATTCCACCTACAATAAATGCAAGTGTATAGTTTTTTAAATATGTAGGTTTTGGGCTTATTTGGTCTACATACTTTTTATAATTTTTATCCATACTAAACACCTCTCTAAAGTATTATTTGTTAATTTTAAAAAAATAAACCTATAATTTATTTTAGACACCTAAAGTTTTGTCAAAAAATAAAAAAGATGCCTAATAAAGAAAATAATTTATTTTCTATTATAAAGACACCTTGTTTTTTAATATTTTTTATTTGAACTTATAATTTTTTAATCGAAACTTAAAAACTTAATATAAAAACTTAATATATTATAAGTATTATCATGATATATATTCTTTTAACTTAGACAATACTTTTTTCTCTATTCTTGATACTTGAACCTGTGATATATTGAGCATTTCTCCTATTTCACTTTGAGTCATATCTTCAAAATATCTGAGAACTATTATTTGACGTTCTCTCTTATCCAGCCTTCCAAGTATGTCCTTTAATAATATATTATCTACAACTTTTTCTTCCTCACTTTCTCCTTTCATGCTTATCTTATCAATAAGACAGATTGGAGAACCTTCTTCTTCATGAATAACACCTTGCAAATACTCTACATTAAAGTTAGCTTCCATAGCCATTACTAAATCTTCTTTTTCTACATCTAATGCTTGAGCTATTTCTTCTATACTTGGCTCTCTACCTAGCTTTTTAGTTAAAGCTTCACTTTCCATCTTGGCCTTTACAGCTATTTGCTTCAATGACCTTGATACTTTTATCATACCATCATCTCTTAAGTATCTCTTTATTTCACCTAGAATCATCGGTACTGCATAAGTAGAGAATTTAACATTAAATTTTGGGTCAAATTTATATATTGATTTTATTAAACCTATAGAACCTAACTGAAATAAATCTTCTCTATCATACCCTATATTTAAAAATCTAGATACAACGCTCCTAACTAGACCTAAATTACTTGATATTAATATTTCTTTTGCCTCTTCATCTCCATTTTGAACTTTATCAATAAGTTCTAGAGTCTCTTCATGACTAAGAAGAGGTTTTTTTTCTTCTCTGGCAACAGTTACTTCCATAATAAAACCTCACTTTTGGACTTTATTTAGGCAAATTTATTTTTTTAGTCATTTCAATTCTAGTGCCATTATCTTTTCTAGAACTTACCTCTACATCGTCCATAAAGCTTTTCATAACTGTGAATCCCATTCCTGATCTATCAAGTTCTGGTTTTGATGTATAAAGTGGTTCCATTGCCTTCTCCACATTTTCTATTCCATACCCTTCATCTTCAACTACAATTTTTATAGTATTTCCTTCTATCTCACATCTCAAAAAAACAAACTTAGAACTGTCTTCTTCATATCCATGTATTATAGCATTTGTAACAGCCTCAGAGACAGCAGTTTTTATATCAACTAATTCATCTACTGTTGGGTCTAATTTTGCTGCAAATGATGCTACTATAACTCTTGCTAAACTTTCATTTTCTGATAGTGCCGAAAATTTAACTTCCATAATATTATTCATCACATACTCCTCCCTACAAAGAACTTAGAGCTTCTTCATACGTATCATAAATGCCAATAATTTTATTTAACCCAGATAAATCAAAAATTTTCTTAACTCGTGAACCTATATTAATTACTGAAACTCGTCCCCCTTCATTAGAAATTTTTTTATATCTACCTATAATGACACCTATACCTGAAGAATCCATAAAATTAATATTTCCAAAATCAAATACAACATTTTTTACTTGATTAACACTTAATAAGTTATCTATTTCTTCCCTTATTTCATTAGCTACATGGTGGTCTAGTTCTGAGCACATAAATTCTATGTATAGATTCTTATGTTCTAAGGAATATTTTACCATCAAAATCCCTCCTTCAATAGTTTTGTAAAAATAGTAACTTTTAATCAATTCTATAATCTTATTTCTATTCCTTCAATGAAATTTAACTAGTTTTGTCGTATTATTTCTACCATCGTTTCATTATATGTTACTTGACCACCAATATCCGATATACCAGTATCTGTTAAACTATTAGGATTGCCATGTTTCTTCCACCATCCAACATACATTTTTACTATATAATCACTTACTCTGTTATCTATATTTATCTGAACATCTATCTTTGTTTTTTTTGACTTTAAATCTACAATCTCTTTATTCTTAACACCTATTTTTTTAGCCATACTTTGATTTATATATGCTTGAGCTATAGATGTCTTATCCATAAAGTGTTGACTAAACAAAGTATCTGCATGGTGATTAGTTAACAGTCTAAAAATATTTTTTCTATTTTCATATTCAAAGTTTCTAGTTTTGTTACTTATATACACTGGAATTGGACTAATTCCTAAATCTCTTATCCTTTCTGAATAAAGTTCATACTTTCCAGATGGAGTTTCAAACTTCTTATCTTCCCAAGCAATAGGATTATGTATAGTAAAATAACTATTTTTAAGTTTTTCTATATCTAGGCTTTTATCAAAGCGTTTAAGTGGTTCAATTACTTTTTCTAAGTATTCTTTTTTTGATACAAAAGGATAGTCTCTTAGCCCCATCTTTTTAGCTAACTCCATAAAGAAATAATACTCATCCATCAATTCATGCTTTGGTTTTACTGCTCTTTCATTGTATGTTATATATGGATTAGTCATTGAGCTATAAATTATATCTTCACTTTCAAGCGTATTTGTACAAGGTATAAATAAGTCACATAAAGTAGCTGTGTCAGTCATAAACATATCAAAACATACTTTAAATTCAATCTTTGAAAAAACTCTTTCTAATTCTACTAAATCTGGCAACTGATTTAACATGTTACTTTTAGTTATTACTGCCATCTTTATAGGAATACTTCCTTTTAGTAATTTACTTGACATATTATCAAATTCACTCAATATATTATTTGTTTTCTCTAACATATTATTAGCTTCATTCGGTGTATTGTCTTTTAAAGATTCTTCTATAAACTTGCTAATATTACTTACATAAAACTCCCTATCTTCTCCATATGATTGACTATTATAAGGGTCAGCATCTATCACATTTGGATAAACCTTATTAGCATAATTCACTCCTCCACCACTAAATCCTATTTGACCTGTTATAGCTCCTAAGGCATCTATCGCTCTTATTGTATTTCCTCCATTTTTATACTTTTGAAGACCATAACCTACGTTTATACTTGAATATTTATTAGCATATAAATTAACTAACTCTCTTATATCCTTTTCTTTAACACCACATTCATCACTTAAAAAGTTTAAATCTAATGAATCCAAATATTTTTTATACTCCTCAAAACCAACAACATATGAATTTATATATTCTTCATCATGCAAGTTATCTTCTATTATAATTTTTGCCATAGCCATAGCTAATGCTCCATCTGTTCCAGGGCTTACTTGTATGTACTTATCTGCCATTTGAGCAGTCTTTGTATATATAGGGTCAATGACTACTATTTTTATCCCTTTTTCTTTAGCTTTTTTAATTATTTGCATAGTATGAATGGTAGTATATGCTGGATTTTTTCCCCATATAAAGATACTCTTGCTGTTTAGCATATCTTCTATAGCATGTCCCTTAGCTACTCCAAAGTCATACCTTTGGGCATGCATTCCTGCACTCCAACATGGCCCTCCCTTATGTCTACTAACTCCTCCATAAAAATTAAAAAATACATCTCCTATATATTTTAATATAGACCCACTTCCATATTGGTCATAGTGCATAATAGACTTTGATGTATAATGTTCTTTATAATATAGGAGTTTATCTGCCATTATCTCTAATGCTTCATCAAAAGAAATCTTTTTCCATAGACTGTCTACCTTTAACATCGGAGTCTCTATCCTATCTTTATGATTTAATCTATCTAAATGAGCCAACCCTTTTTTACATATAAATCCTTTTGTATAAGGATGATTCCTATCTCCTTCAATTTTTATCACATTATTTCCGCTAGTATAAACATTAAATTTACAACAATCATGGCAATCTAGTGTACATCCATGACTTAATTTCTTTATTGTATCCATAAAATATCTTTCTCTCCTTATAACCGCTACCTATTCACTATATTTTTATTAAAATTTGTATACTTAAAATATTCTGCTGAAGACATAAATATATTTTATCAAAATAAATTTAAAAATACCTTAGACATTTTTCATTTTCTCTTTTGTATCACATTAAAAGTTAACTTGATAAGTTAAATTGATTTTTATCTATAACATACTTATAATATGATTATATTAGTGCTATATTTGAAAGTTATAAACACATTATATTATAATATACTCTTTACACATTTCAATCTAGTTTTCAATGTTTTCCCCTTTTCCAGTATAAACATAAAATTCTGTTAACCACATGGATTACAAAGAATTCTAAGCGATTAATTAATTTTTATTTGATTATTTATTTTCTAATGTATTTTTTATACTTACAGAAATAAAGTACAAACAAAATTTAAAATGTCTTTAATAATACTATTATATAAAACAATAAAAGCCTTATGTTGTTGACTCTTACAGATTGCTTATCATCTGTTTTGAAAACACATTAGGCTTTTTAAATATTCAATATACTATTTTATATATCTTGCGATTATATTTTTATATACCATATATTATTTTTTCTTTTTATTGGCTTTTTCTATATTAATTTTGTTACCTTTTATCTTAATATCTTTCATTTTTTCAATTACTGTTTTTGCATCTTTTTTAGGTATTTCAACAAAAGTATACTTATCATAAATATCTATAGTCCCTACCATTTTACCTGGTATTCCAACTTCTCCAGCTATAGCACCAACGATATCTTTAGCTTGTATTCTTTGATTTCTACCAATATTGATAAACAATCTAATCATACCATCTCTAGCTCCAGTAACACCTTTTCTATCTCCACGTTCTCTCCTAGGTTTTTCTTCTATTATTTCTTCTTTCATTTCTTCACCTAGAGATAACTTAACAAGTGCAGCAGCAATATCAACCATTGCATAATCTTCATCATTACAGAAGCTTTCTAACCATTGTAATTGTTTAGTTAAATGACCTTCTTCTATAGTTTGTTTAACTTGTGCAAAGAAAGTACCTACTTTTTTCTCTTCAACATCAGTTATTGTTGGTATATTATGCTTGATTAATTTAGATTTAGTATATCTTTCTATATCTTTCATCTTTCTCATTTCTTTTCCAAATACAAAAGTAAATGACATACCTTCTCTACCAGCACGACCAGTTCTACCAATTCTATGAACATAGTATTCTTCATCTTGTGGTAAATCATAGTTGAATACACATTCAACATCATCAACATCTATACCTCTAGCTGCGACATCAGTAGCAACAAGTATATCTATTGTACCATTTCTAAACTTATCCATTACTATATCTCTTTGTGTTTGCTTTAAATCACCATGTAATGCATCTGCAAAATATCCTCTTGCTTGTAAATCTCCCACTAATTCATCTGCTTTTCTCTTAGTATTGCAGAAAACAACTGACAATTTAGGGTCATACACATCAACTAATCTACATAATACTTCCAATTTATTTGATGATCTAGTTTCTATATAATATTGTTTTGTATTTGAAACTGTAAGTTCTTTTCTAACAACTTTTATATGTTCTGGGTCTTTTTGATATCTCTTAGTTAAATCTAAAATTCCTTTTGGCATAGTTGCTGAAAAGAAAGTTGTTTGTCTTTCCTCAGGAATCTTACTTAAAATCATTTCTATATCTTCTCTAAATCCCATATCTAGCATTTCGTCTGCTTCATCTAGTATAATCATTTTTACATTATCCATCTTTAATGTTTTACGATTAATATGGTCTATTGTACGTCCAGGTGTACCTATTACAACTTGAACACCACTCTTTAGAGATTTTATCTGTCTATCTATTGGTTGACCACCATATATAGGTAATGTCTTTATTCCGTACGAGTATTTAGCTAGTTTTCTTATTTCTGTAGATACTTGTATTGCAAGTTCTCTTGTTGGGCAAAGTACTACAGCTTGTAAACTTCTATTATTTGGGTCTATTGTTTCTAGTATAGGTATACTAAAAGCTGCTGTTTTCCCCGTACCAGTTTGTGCTTGTCCTATAACGTCTTTACCTGACAAAATTGCAGGTATAGACTGTGCTTGTATAGGAGATGGCTCTTCAAACCCCATTTCAGCTATAGCTTTTTTTATTCCCTCACTTATTGGTAAATCTTCAAACTTTGTTATATTCATATATTATTCCTCTCCGTTATCAATTAATCTTAACCTATCCATTATATACTTTTTTAGGATATTCTGCAATTAATATTTTTAACAGTATGATTAAATAATATACATAAAATACAAAATTGATATATATATAAAATATGTAAATAACATTAATATACCTTGTAATCTACTAAGTCTATTTGATTTAAGAGTTGGTACTATTACTAATAACAATAATAATATCATAAATGGTATATCAAGTTTTCTATTTTGAGATAATATTGGTATGTTATTTGGTATTGCTGATACAGCTATTACTGATACTATATTCAATATATTTGCACCTAAAATATTTCCTACAGATATTTCATGATGATTTTTTCTTATGGCAGTAATTGAAGACACTATCTCTGGTAAAGAAGTTCCAAGTGCTATTATAGTCAAACTCACTATACCTTGAGGTATATTAAGAAAACTAGCTATTCTTACACCACTCTCTATAAGAATTTGAGAACCTATTATCATCATTATTAAGCCTGTAGCAAAAATTATTAGTATTTTTATGATTTCTGCTATAGAGAAACCTCTGTACTGTTTACTCTTCTTTGTAGGTATTTCTTTAATAGTATTTTTTTGAACACCTCTATTTTTAGTATGCGATTTCCCTACAACACTCTTATAGTTATTAACCATATAAAAAATCAATATTATTATAAGTAATAATGAATCTCCTCTTGTTATAACTCCATCTAACCCCAATAAAATTAAAACTATAACAGATACTATTAATAGTAAAGACTTAGAAAAAAACATTTTTTTATCTACATTAAATGGACTTATAAAAACAACTAACCCTAATGCTAATCCTGTATTACATATTATAGAACCAATTGCATTTCCTAAACTCATTGTAGTGTGACCATCAATAGAAGCAAGTAATGACACTGTAAATTCAGGCAATGTTGTTGCAAAACTAACAATAGTTGCTCCAAGTATAATTTCTGAAATATTCGTTTTTCTACCTATCTCTACAGTACAATTTATAAAGATATCTGCGCCTTTAGTAATTAATAGGAAACCTACTAAAAATAATATCACTGTGATAAACAATATATCACCTCCCCCTATTAAATAAATATTCAAGTTGTAAAGATGTATGCTTTTTCTTTTTTGTACTGAGATTTATTTATTTCTAATTTATAATTTTTTCAAATATTACCTTATTAATTTAGACATTTATTTGTTTCATTTTATTAATATATGGGTATAATTTCATCACATTACTAACATATAATTTGTTTTATACTTTAAAACGACATTTTTTTATTTTTCATGTATACAGGATACGTATAATATGTTATTATTATATTAGAAAATATATTTTTTAAAAAATATATAAAATAAATTAAGTATATAAAAATTAATTTTAATAACATTATTTATCATTTAAATCTAAGGAGGAAATACTTAATGAATGCATGGCAAGGATTTAAAACAGGAAGATGGACTAAAGAAGTAAATGTCAGAGAGTTTATACAATTAAACTATTCTCCATATGAAGGAAATGACTCTTTCTTAGCTGGTGCTACTGAAAACACTAAAAAATTATGGGACAAAGCAATGGTCTTATTTAAAAAAGAAAGAGAAAATGGTGGTACTTTAGATGTAGATACAAAAACTATTTCTGGAATAGCTGCATATGCTCCAGGATATTTAGATAAAGTATTAGAAACAATAGTTGGATTACAAACGGATGCCCCTTTAAAAAGAGCGGTTATGCCATATGGTGGTATAAAAATGGTTGAAAATTCATGTGATGCTTTTGGATATGAATTAGACCCTGAAATAAAAGAAATATTCACTAAATATAGAAAAACACATAACCAAGGAGTTTTTGACGCATATACTCCAGAAATGAGAGCTGCTAGAAAATCTGGTATAATAACAGGTCTTCCAGATGCTTATGGTAGAGGTAGAATAATAGGTGACTATAGAAGAGTTGCTTTATATGGTGTTGATGCCTTAATAGAAGATAAAATCGAACAAAAGAAATCATTAGAAGTTTCTTGTATGGATGAAGAAGTTATAAGACTAAGAGAAGAAATAACTGAACAAATATCAGCTTTAAACGAACTTAAAAAAATGGCTGAATCTTATGGATTTGATATATCAAAACCAGCAACTAACTCAAAAGAAGCTGTACAATGGTTATACTTTGGTTATTTAGCTGCTGTTAAAGACCAAAATGGTGCTGCAATGTCTTTAGGTAGAACATCTACTTTCCTAGATATATACTTTGAAAGAGATTTAAAAGCTGGAACAGTAACAGAGGAAGAACTACAAGAATATATGGACCATTTCGTTATGAAGTTAAGAATGGTTAAATTCTTAAGAACTCCTGATTACAACAACTTATTCTCTGGAGACCCAACTTGGGTAACTGAGTGTATAGGAGGTATGGGAGTAGATGGTAGAACATTAGTTACTAAAAACTCATTTAGAATGTTAAATACTCTATATACATTAGGACCATCACCAGAACCAAACTTAACAGTTTTATGGTCAACTAAATTACCTCAAGGATTCAAAGATTTCTGTTCTAAAGTATCTATAGATACAAGTTCAGTTCAATATGAAAATGATGATTTAATGAGACCATACTGGGGAGATGATTACGGTATAGCTTGTTGTGTATCTGCAATGAAAATAGGTAAACAAATGCAGTTCTTCGGAGCTAGAGTTAACTTAGCAAAAACTTTATTATATGCTATAAATGGTGGTATTGATGAAAAATCTGGTGCTCAAGTTGGGCCAAGATTTGAGCCTATAACTTCTGAGTATTTAGATTTTGATGAAGTTATGAGTAAATTTGAACCATTTACTGATTGGTTAGCAAACTTATATGTAAATACTTTAAATGTAATACACTATATGCATGATAAATACTCTTATGAGGCATTAGAAATGGCATTACATGATAGAGATATATTTAGAACTATGGCTTGTGGTATGGCTGGATTATCAGTTTGTGCGGATTCATTATCTGCTATAAAACATGCTAAAGTTAAGACTATCAGAAATGAACAAGGAATAGCTGTTGATTTCGAAATAGAAGGAGATTATCCAAAATACGGAAACAACGATGATAGAGTTGATAGTATAGCTGTAGAGCTAGTTGAAAGCTTCATGAATAAGATAAGAAAAAATAAAACTTATAGAAATTCTTATCCTACTCAATCTATACTTACAATAACTTCAAATGTTGTTTATGGTAAGAAAACTGGTAATACACCAGATGGTAGAAGAGCTGGTGCTCCATTTGCTCCTGGTGCAAACCCAATGCATGGTAGAGATACTAATGGTGCTTTAGCTTCATTATCTTCAGTTGCTAAATTACCATATGAGCATGCTCAAGATGGTATATCTAATACTTTCTCTATAGTACCTGGTGCTTTAGGAAAAGATATGGCTGAAAGAATAAATAATCTTTCTGCAATGATGGATGGTTACTTCGCTCAAAATGCTCATCACTTAAATGTTAATGTATTTGATAGAGCTACTTTAGAAGATGCTATGGAACATCCAGAAGAATATCCACAATTAACTATAAGAGTTTCTGGATATGCAGTTAACTTCATAAAATTAACTAAAGAACAACAATTAGATGTTATAAACAGAACATTCCACGGTAAAATGGCTTAGTCTTTAAATTTTTATACTTTAGCTAAGATTACTACTGTGTAGAAAATAAAAATAAATGGCTATCTTATATTCGGATTATTTCTGGTATAAGATGGCCTTTTTTAGAGAAATATTATAACTATTAATAAAGTTATCAAAATATATTGTGAGGTGAACTCTATGATTAAGGGAAAAGTACACTCTATAGAAACATTTGGTACTGTAGATGGCCCAGGAATAAGATACATACTATTCTTTCAAGGATGTCCTCTTAGATGCAAATACTGTCATAATAGAGATACATGGGATACCAAATCTGGAAAAGAATATACAGTTGATGAAATAATAACTGATGCTCTTAAGTATACTTCTTTTATGAAGTTTTCTGGTGGAGGTATTACTGCTTCTGGTGGCGAGTCTACTCTTCAACCAGAGTTTTTAAGTGAACTATTTAAAAAAGCTAAAGAAAATAACATACACACTTGTCTAGATACATCTGGATTTGTAGATATAGAAACTATAGACTCAGTTTTAGATAATACTGACTTAGTTTTGCTTGATTTAAAACATATGGTTGAAGAAAAATCTATTGATTTGACTGGTGTGGGTATGGATAAAGCTTTAAAACTTGCTAAACACTTAGAATCAAGAAATATTCCAGTATGGATAAGACATGTTTTAGTTCCTGGGATTACTGATGATATAGATAACTTAGAAAGATTAGGTAGATTCGTTGCTACATTAAAAAATGTAGAGAGATTCGAATTGCTACCATATCATTCTATGGGAATACACAAATGGGAAAATTTAGGCGTTGATTATGAGTTAAAAGATGTTCCTGATGCTACCAAAGAAGATATAAAAAAAGCTAGTGAAATAATCTCTAAGTTTGGAGCAAAAGTATATAATAGCTAATACTCCTTGAGATTAATAACTATCACAATAAAATAAGGTAAAATATACGATTTAAAAAACCTTATATTTTACCTTATTTTTAATATACTTTATCTACACTCATCAATTTGATAATTTAAGTCTATAAAACTCAGATGCACTTACAGGTCTGCCAAATAAAAAACCTTGAATAATATCTACACCTAAACTCTTCACTATATTGTATTCTTCATAAGACTCAATACCCTCAACACAAACTTTCAAATTGATAATATGAGCTAATTTAATAATATATTCTAGAAAGGTATGTTCATAACTATTATATGTAATATTCTTAACAAAACTTCTTTCAATCTTTATTATATTAACAGATAACTCTTTAAGATAATTTAAAGATGAATACCCAGTACCAAAATCATCAATTGCAATATGTACTCCAATACTTTTTAAACTGATAAACTTGTCATTCAATAAATTTATATCTGGTATCCAACAATTCTCTGTTAGTTCTAAAATCAAAAACTCAGGTTTTAATTGATATTCTATCAAACATTCTATTATAAAATCTCTAAAAAAATCCTCTTTTAATTGAATATACGATACATTTACAGATATTTTGAAATCTGGATTTACTTTATGCCATTCTTTACACTGTTTTATGGCCTCTTTTATAATCCATTTTCCTACTGGTATAATTAGATTACTTTGTTCTAGTATTGGTATAAATTCAACAGGAGATACTTCTCCATAAGTATTTGAATGCCATCTCAAAAGTGCCTCTGCTCCTATAACGTTTTTGGTAGATGCATCTACCTGTGGCTGGAAAAATAACTCAAGGTCATTAAAATCATTTTCAATACACTCTCTCAATTTCTGTTGCATTGAAATTACTTTCAACTTATTTTCATAGAGTTCTTTTGAAAAAAACTTCATTCTATTTTTACCACCCATTTTTGCGATATCTAGTGCAATGTCAGCATGTTTAAATAAGTCCAAATAATTATCTCCATCTTCTGGGTACATAGCAACCCCCGCAGTTACTGTACAATAGTACTTATTTGATTCGATTTCATGCTGAGTATTTGTATACAATTGTATTTTTTCATATAAATTCTCTATCGTTTCTTTATTGCACATAGGGTAAAAAAATGCAAATTCATCTCCATCTAATCTGTACAATCTAACATCCTTAGGTAAATATTCTAAAACTTCTGTAGCAATTGCACGCAAAACCTTATCACCATAAGAGTGCCCATATTTCTCATTTATATTTTTAAAATTATCAATATCCATGATAAATATAGCTCCACTTGTATAGATTTTCTCTTTTATAATACAATTCATTCTGTATTCAAATTGTTCTCTATTCCAGGTTCCTGTGATAGAATCAAATTTATTCTTTTCACCTATATTCTTTATTCTACCAACTATAATTATAGTTTTTTGGTCATCTGATACATAAGCCTTCCCTCTACAAGAAATCCATACTACTTCTTCATATTTATTAATTAATCTATATTCTAAATTATGTTCATCTTTTTTTCCATCTACCAACGCTTGTATATCATCTTTCCATACTTTGACATCATCTGGATAAACAGTTTTACTCCAACAATTGACTACATCAGAATCCATATCTTTACTTAAGTTAAATTCATCAAAAATTGCTGAAGAAATTTTAAATTTATTCCTATTTATATCCCAAAAAAATATATAATCTTCTGTGCTTTGAGACAAAAGTTCAAAGAAAATTTCTATATGATCTAAATTTAAAGAGTTCGATTCTTCTCTCATCTTTTCCCCCTACAATATAAGTAATATAGTAAGATTATAACCCTACTTATAATAAAAATAAAGTAGGGTTATAATTTATTACTATTGGTGTAGTTTAATCAACAAAATATTCTTATTTATATTATACTATTTTACTAATCTTTTTATCTCATCAAATGCATCTTCATTTCCATTTCCTCCTACCTTAGTTATCTTATCAAATTTCTTACTTTTAACTAAAGTTTTTTGAGACTCATCAAGTGATTTTTCTACAATCATTACTGGTGATTTATTTTTACCTGCTAAAACACCTACTGTTAAAGCATCTATTAAATCATTTTCTCTTAACATCCCATTTTTTGTTACATAAAGATTTCTTAGTTCTTTATCCTTATAAAACTCTTCTATTACTTTTGAATTTGTTTTATTTCTATCTTCTCCACCTATTCTCTTTGGATTTGGAAACTGTTTTTCTATAGATTTTGGCAAAGAAGTTTCTCCTCCTATAATATAAGATTTTGATATTTCTTCTTCATCTATAAATTTTTTAATAGATGTTATCTCATTTTTTACATTTGTAAGAATTATTGGAGTTTTATTTTGTGCTGAAATGCCACCAACACTTATTGCATCTGCTAATCCGTCATGTCCATTGACTACAGATACTTTTTCTACATCTATTATTTTATCTATTTCTTTAGCAAGTCTTAGAGAAGTTGAATATCTATCTACTCCACCTATTCTTATAATAGTAAGCCCTTTTAATTTTAATTCTTTTTCTAAATCAGAGCTTAATGTATTTTCTCCACCTATTATATAAATATTTTTTGCTTTTAATCTTTTTATCTCTTCTTCTGTATTTGCATTTAATTTATCTTTTTCAGTTAATAAAATAGGTGCATTTTTAGTAGATGAAAATGGAGTTGCTGATAGGGCATCTGGTATTGATGTACTATTTACCAGTATCACATTTTCAGCTGATTCAAAACCTCTTTTACTTATTTTTATAGCAGTTTTGTATCTATCATCACCTGTTAAATTTTCTTCTGATGGACTAGTTGTATTAGTGGATGAACCTCCACTACTTCCTCCGCTGTTTCCACCACTATTTCCACCTGAATTATCATTATCTCCTTGGTTATCAGGTATCTTCTCCCATTGCGCATAAAGTACTATATTATCATCAACATTAATTATATCACTTCCATCACCTTTATATGGAGTTCCACTACCATCTGGTTTTGTATTCCATCCAATAAATTTGTACCCTTCTTTTGTAAGATTTCCTGTATTCGCTTTTACACTTGTATTTGTATTTCCATCATGCAGTTCATCTTCAGGTACATCTCCTTGTCCACCATTATTTTCATATTTAACTCTGTATTTATCTGTCCAAAATGCATAAAGAGTTGTATTTGTATCCTTTATGTTAAACTTTTCTCCTGCTTTATACCTACTTCCTGTATCATCTGCTTTTGTACTCCAATAAAAATTGCCTCCTCTACCAGAAGGTGCTACTAAACCATTATCACCAAGTATAGTAACTTCATCTCCTTTTCCATATATATTATTATCTATTGGCGCTGTACCTGTACTTCCATTTTTATCATATGTTACTCTACATTCTTCTTTCCATTGTGCAAATAAAGTTGTATTTTTTGTAAGGTTAAATTTATCACCATCTCTGTATGAAGTACCTTCACCATTATTTTTTGTATTCCATCCCATAAATATTGCTCCAGATTTAGATGGTATCTGACTTGTAACAGTTACTTCAGCGCCTTTTTTATGTTTTTCTTCTGATATACTTCCTGTTCCTCCATTTAAGTTATAATCTAATTTATATCCCCATTGTGCATATATCGTATCTCCTGCTATATTTGGCGGAATAGGGTCCCCTTCTTTGAAAGATGTGCCACTTCCATCTTCTTCTGTATTCCACCCTATGAATTCTTCATCACCATTGATAAGTCCACCTGACCCTGGGAATTTGTCAGCCTCTCCTGGTTTTGGTAGTTCTGGAAGTGTACCTGTTCCTCCATTACCATCCAGTTGCAAATCATACTCCCATTGTGCATAAAGATCTACGTTAAAATTGTCATAATCGTTTAATAATACCTCAAAACTTGAGCCTAAATTATAAGATGTTCCTGTACCATCAGCTTTTGTATTCCATTTTGTAAGTTTATAATTTGTTTTTTTAAGGTCACCTTCATTTCCTTTAATTTGCAAAGTAGCATTCTGATGATACTTATTTGAATCTGATGGAACATTACCTGAAGTATTTCCATTTCCGTTATATCTTACTTGTAAAAAGTCTGGAATCCAAATGGCATAAAGTGTTGTATCTCTATCGATATCTGTTCCTATTAGAATTTCTCCGCTTCCATATGGTTGAGTACCACTTGCCAAATGGTCCCTTGAGACACTCCAAGCATCAGTATGATAGTTTGCTCTTGTAAGATTATTACTGAACGCTAAATAAGAATCAAAATTATCAAGGTCATATACTTTTTGACCTGTTATTACTGGTCCAGGAATAACATTTCCCCCATTAAATATAGCTTCATTTATCGTTCCTCCAGTAGCCCCATTATCATCATAAGTTATTGTAATATTATTAACTCGCCTTAAGCTTTTATCTTGAATCTGCTTATTAAATATCTTATTTAAATCATAATCAGCAAAAACATTTGAATAATTTAAAGGAATTATAGCAAATGTAAGTATGCATATAGTTAACTTTTTTAACTTTTTATTCATCAAAACCCTCCCCTTTATATAAAAATTAATTTTATTTTTCATTTTGTAATTTGTAAAATAAAGAAATACTGATAAAATCTATATCAGTATTTCTTATAATTATTAAAATCTTATTCTTATATAAATATTAAATACGATTTTAGATTATAAATTACAATAATAAACAACTTATATTATTAATTTTTTTGCCACACTGCATATAATATAATGTTTCTTTCGTCCATAGTGATTGTACCTGATACTATTGTTGATGAGTCATTTCTAACTGTACTCCATCCTACAAATGTATAAGTATCAGCATTAAGCCCATTAACATTTCCTAAAACAGTCACAGTATCTCCTTTTTTATATTCTGTTGTATCAACAGGAGCCATACCTGAAACAGTTACTCCTGAAGGGAAGTTTGCACTATAAGCTACCCTATAAGTTTTTTCAGTTACAGTAAAATAAATTGTGTTTGGATTAATTCCAGAAGAATCAAGTGCAACTATTTGAGATTGACTTACTGGGTCTAAGTTGTATCCAGCAGGAACCTTTGTAGAGTCTGGAGTTATTGTATGGTCTCCAAGTACAGCATTAACAACCTCTGTATACGTATCTCCAACTATATTACCATCCTTATCTTTAAAACCAATTGTTAAAGTACGTTCTGCTTCTGAAGGCATCTTACTTACTGTAAAGTAAACTCTATCTGGTACAAGACCGCTTGTACTAAGATTTACCATTTCAAATTGGTTGTCTGGATTAAGTACATATCCATTTGGTACCTTTGTAGAATCAGATTCCACTCTATGATTTCCATATTTAGCTGGTAGTGTAACTGTATATGGGTCTCCAATTATTGCTCCACTATCTTTATCTTTAAAGTTAACTGTAACTATACGATTTACAAGTGGAATATCAGGACTTACTGTAAAGTAAACAATACTCTTGTCAAGCCCTGTTGGTTGTAAATTAACAGTCTGAGTTTGATTAGAAGGATCAAGCTTATAACCATTAGGAACTTTTGATGTGTTTGGTGTTACGTCATGTGAGCCTAGTATATCTGGAATTTCTTCTATATAAGTACTTCCAACATTATTTCCATCTTTATCCTTAAATCCAACTATAAGAACACGATTTTCTTCTGGCACTCCAGCCTTATCAGGAATTACTGTAAAATTAACTTCATTTGGGTTAACTCCATTTTGAGCAAGATTCACCACTTTAGATTGACTTGCTGGTTCTAATTTATATCCAGCAGGAATTTGTGTAGCATCAGGTGTAACTGTGCTATTTCCATACTTAGCTGGAACTCGAGTTGTATATGACCCAACTATAGCTCCTGTTTCTTTATTTTTATAATTGACCTTAATAGAAAGTTTTGCATTTGAAATTTCAGTAGATGCATATGATGTTCTTGTAGCGTTTCCATTCCCTGTATTAGGTGATGTATAGCTCCAATTTACTCCAGACATGTCTCGATTTGTCACAAAAGAATAAATTCCTGTCATTTGACTTCCTGTTATTCCTGCAGATGGTATGCCATTAGGGAATCCATAGCTTGTTCCATAAATAGTTGAAACTTTTTCCCCATTAATTTGTAATACCCAACCTTCTTGAGAACCTCCCTTTGGATCAGTTCCCCATACATACTTTACATTTAATGAGTTCCCACCACATGGGACAAATAATGAGAAAAATGTTACATATCCATTTCCCATATTTGCACGAAGGTCAACTTGATATCTTCCATTAATATCATATCTTCGCTCTGTACTTTGTAGTACTTCATTATTAACTTTATCTGGTAAAGTTTGTGCATATGATGGTACTCCTACACCAACAACTAAAGCTAAGGTTGCCACAAAAGATGTTAGTTTACTTAATCTGTGTTTCATTAAAAATCCCCCTCCAATATTTTTTATTTCAAACAGATTTTTCATACTTTATTTTGCATAGTCTTTATCAAAACTATTTATTTAAAGTCTAATTAATCTATTATGAAGTCTATCTTAAAAGTGAAGTTTTTATAGTTTATTTAATTTTTACTTGAAATCCTTTTTATTAAATAAAAAATATATTTAATTTTTACACAAATATATTAATACTTTATAGACTAGATATTTTGATTTTATTTTTGTAGAATTAAACAGCCTAAAAAAACAATAGCGTAAGATATTTTATATATTTATATTACTTAAAGTAATTAACTTTAATTGTTTTCAATTTCATGAAAATTAGTTGTGATATATGTTCAGAGTATCAATAATTATTTTAATTAAAATAATTATTTTAATTAAAATAATTATTTTAACTATGGTTATCATAGTTTCCATTTGTTATAAAAGGGTTTTTTTTTATGTAAAAAAAACTATAATAATATTATAAAAAATGTATATCAAAGCCATTCAAAATTTTTTCACATTTCTAATAATTGATTATCAGTAAAAGTATAG
>NZ_JAGWCU010000025.1:0-55729 GCF_020657755.1 Clostridioides sp. ZZV15-6388
CTATTATAATAGAATAGAGTTCTTTATTTTTTGGAGAAATAGAGTTGATTTGCTGAAAACAAAATATATTATCTCTGAATAACAAATATTTTGAAAATTATAAAAACATATATTGACAATTTGTGTCAAAAATACTAACATTAGTATATAAAGAATTTTATATAAAAATATCTTTACAAATTGCAATAATTCTAAAAATATAAATTTACTTAAAGAGGGGAATGATTTGCCAATGAGCGAGATAACTAGTCAAATGATAAGTACAGAAGAAAAAAAATATGTTGCTAAAACTCAAAAAATACCTTATTATCCAGTAGCATTTAAATCAGGTGAAGGTGCGATGTTATATGATTATGAAGGTAATGAGTATGTAGACTTTTTAGCAAGTGCAGGCTCTGCAAATGTAGGTCATGGAAATAAGGAAATCTCACAAGCAGTTAAAGAACAAATGGATGATATCACACAATATACACTTGCATATTTCCATAGTGATCCTCCTGTAAAATTAGCTGAAAAGCTTGTGGAAATAGCCCCTGGAGATAATGATAAGAAAGTATTATACAGCGCAACAGGCTCTGCTTGCATAGATGCTGCTATAAAATTAGCAAGAGGATATACTGGAAGAACAAAAATAATATCTATGTGTGAGTCATATCATGGAAGTACTTATGGAGCTATATCTATATCTGCATTAAGTACAAATATGAGAAGAAAAATGGGTCCATTATTACCAGAAGTTTATCACTTCCATTATCCAGATAAAAATAGAACTGCTAAAGAATGTTTAGATGAAATGGAATATGCTTTTGCACACTACTTACCAGTAGAAGAAGTAGCTGCAATATTTATAGAACCAATTGCAGGAGATGCAGGGATAATAGTGCCTCCAGTAGAATGGATTCAAGGATTAAGTAAAATATGTAAAGAAAATGGAATACTACTTATAAGTGATGAAATACAACAAGGTATGGGAAGAACAGGTAAATGGTTTGGTATAGAAAATTTTGGTATTGAAGCAGACCTTATAGTTCTTGGAAAATCTGTTGGTGGAGGATTACCTCTAGGAGCAGTTGTTGGAAGAACAGAAATAATGCAAAGTCTTGATGCACCAGCACATCTATTTACTTTAGCTGGAAATACAACAGTATGTGTAGCTGCTTTAAAATCTATAGAAATAATTGAAAGAGAAAACTTACTTCAAAAGAGTATAGAAATGGGAGATTATATTAAAGCAGGATTTGAAAAACTAAAAGAAAAATACGATATAATTGGAGAAATAAGAGGCTTAGGTTTATCTATAGGAGTTGATATAGTTAAAGGAAAAGGTTCTACTGAAAAACATCCAGATGCTACAGCTAAGATATGCTATAGATGTATACAAACTGGATTGATAATGATATTCTTAGGACAATCTACTTTAAGAGTACAACCACCTCTAGTAATAACTAAGGAGCAAGTAGATAAAGCAATGAGTATTATAGATTCTGCAATAGATGATTATTTAAATGGTAGAATTGGTGACGAAGTTTATGAAGTAACTCAAGGTTGGTAAAATAGATATTAAATAAAAAAGAGTTATCTCAATTTTAGAAAGTAATTTCTGAAATGAGATAACTCTTTTAAGTTACCCACAAGTAAGAAGATTAGTCGATTCATTAAAGGTTATGTTTTGGGTATTACTTTTGTGAGTATCAGAAACAGTATTACGAGAGTAGTTACCCTTACTCGAACTATCTGTCAATTTTGTTATAATCAAAATTGCTAAAAGAATAAAAATTACTGTGTATAAAGCAATAACATATGGTTTTCTTTTATATTTGTATTTGTTATTAAAAAAAGAATGCCCATAATTATCTCTATTGACCTTATGTTTGTTTATATTTGTATTCTTTTTTTTGTTATTTTTCTTTTTATCATCCTTTTTTCTATTTTTAGGGTAAGGAATGACTTTGTGTGTATCATCAAGTTTGACATTTTTATTTTTTTGAATATTGTTTTCTAGGCTAGCTTTTTTTTCTCCAAATTGAATAGTTTTATTGGTATTGTTGTTATCTTTCAATGTTAATCTCCCTCCCTTAAACTTTCCCTTTAGATAATATTACTACTAACCTATAGAATATACAATAATAATATACAATGAATAAAATTTTATAAGTATAAATCTCTTTCCCCATGTTCTAAGGCAGTCATATTGTTAGATACAATGTTTCTTATGTCTTCTCTTTCTATCTTAGCTATTTCTTCAGTAATAAGTTTTTTACCCATAACTTTAAGTTCTTCATCACCATAATCAATTAAAAATTCATTTAATGTAGTAAGTGCATTTGGTGTGCAGACGTTGTGAATTTGACGACTCTTAGCTAAACTCATAAATCTATCCCCAGTTCTACCTTTTCGATAACAGGCTGTACAGTAACTAGGTATATATCCATCAGTAATTAGTTCCTTAAGTACTTCTACAGGACTTCTGTGGTCTCCAACCTCGAATTGATCTGTATTGTCACCATCCTCATATGCTTTATATCCACCAACACCTGTTAGAGAACCTGCACTAACTTGCGATACACCATATTTTAGTAATTCATTTCTCATTTCGGCAGTTTCTCTAGTAGACATTATAATTCCAGTAAAAGGAACTGCTAATCTAGTTATAGCTACAATTTTTTTAAACATATCATCAGAAACTAAATGAGGGAAGTTTTCTAAGTTCATACCTTCAGCTTTTTTTAATCTAGGAAAAGATATAGTATGGAATCCTACACCAAATTTTTCTTCCAGATGTTCATTATGCATCATAAGGCCCAAAACTTCAAATTTAGGATCAGCTAAACCAAATAAAACTCCAGCACCAACATCATCAACTCCAGCTTCCATAGCTCTATCAAAAGCTGTTAAATGGTAGTAGTAGTCATTTTTTATAGATTGACCATGCATCTTTATAAATGTTGGTTTATGGTATGTTTCTTGGAATAGTATATAAGTTCCTATTCCTTTTTCTTTTAATAGTTTATATTCATCTACACTAGTAGCTGCTATGTTAACGTTTACCCTTCTTATATTTCCATTTTCATTATATGTTGAATAAATTGCATCTAAGCAGTCTAATATATAGTTTATATCACAATTTTTAGGGTCTTCACCAGCTTCTAAAGCAAGTCTTTTATGCCCCATTTTTTCCAGTATTTTAACTTCTTCTCTTACTTCGTCCATAGTAAGTTTTTTTCTTTTAAATTTATTACATGTATTGAAACCACAGTAAACACATTCATTTACACAGTAGTTTGATACATAGAGAGGGGCAAATAAAACCACTCTATTACCATATATTTCATTTTTTATTTGCCCAGCTATACTAAACAATCTATCAAGTTGTTTTTTATCTTCTACTTCAAGAAGTGTAGCTATATCTTTATAGCTAAGTTTTTCTCTTCTATCAGCCTTATCAAGCACTTTCTCAATATCATCAGAAGTTGAATTTTTTGCATCCTCTAATAAAGAATTAATAAGTTCATGTTTTATGAACATTTACAAACGCCTCCATTCAATATTATCACCACGAGAGTAGTCAACTTTAAGTCCTAGTGACTTGATATTTTCCTCTAAACTCTGGTGATATTCACAAGCTTCTTGACCAGTAAATGCTTTGTTATCATAAAGAGAATATTGTTTTCTAAATTCTTGAGGAGAAAGGTTTGGCATAATTACATTACAACCAGCTAAAAGACCTGCATTTCTACCACTAGGGTTTATAGATGCAAGAGCTGTTGTAGCAGGTAATAAGACTTTTGGAAGTAGAAGTCTTGTAATTGAAAGCATAAGTAATGTCTTTTCTAAATCACCATGTTTATAATCTTTAAAGATTGTATCATGATGTGGGATAAAAGGTCCTATACCAACCATATGAGGATTTAACTCTTTTAGGTATAATAAGTCACGAACAAGGTCCTCATTGCTTTGGAATGGTGACTCAACCATAAATCCAGCACCTACTTGATAACCAATTTCCTTGAGGTTTTTAAGGCATTCTTTTCTAGTTCTAAGTTCAATGTTTGGCGGATGTAATTTTTTGTAATGGCTGTCTGTAGCAGTTTCATGTCTTAAAAGATATCTGTCTGCACCACTTAAAAAGTATTTTTTATAGGAGTCATAGCTTTTTTCTCCTAATGATAATGTTATAGCGCAATCCTCATATTTATTTTTTATACTTGAAACAATCTCACATATCTTGTCATCAGTAAAATATGTGTCTTCACCACCTTGTAAAACAAAAGTTCTGTATCCTATCTTATAACCTATATCACAACATTCAAGTATTTCATCCGTTGAAAGTCGATATCTTGTAATATTTTTGTTAGAAGATTGTATACCACAGTAGTAACAATTGTTTTTGCAGTAGTTTGTAAGTTCTATAAGCCCTCTTAAGTAGACTCTATTTCCATAGTATTTATTTCTCATATCGCTAGCTTGCTTGTAAAGATAGTTTCTCAAATTTTGTTCAAAGTTATATTCTTCATTGTCGATATTCTCTATTAAGTATAGTAGTTCATCAAAGCTTAGTGAATTAATGCTGTAAAGTTTATCTATAAAGTATTTAATCTTATTTTTAGTCATATCTAAATATGTATTTATTAAATATAGTTAAATTTTTAGTAATTGAAAAGTTCAAGTGATCTTTCCAAAATACCTTTTGTATATGCTATTAAAATACCATAGTTTACGATAGGTACATTGAAAGATTTTGCCTTTTCTATTCTAGATAACATTCCAGCTCTATTCATCATACAAGCTCCACAATGAACTACAAGTGCATATTTAGTTATATCTTCAGTGAAGGATACTCCAGAACTAAATTCAAAAGTAATATTTTTACCAGTTTTCTTTCTAATCATATTAGGGATTTTAACTGTTCCAATATCATCAGTTTGTCTATGATGAGTACAACCTTCAGCCATCAAGACCTTGTCACCATCTTTTAAATTTTCTAAAGCATAGGCACCATCAATTAATTCTTTAAGGTCTCCTTTTTGTCTAGCGAACAATATAGAAAAAGATGTAAGAGGAATATCTTTTGGAGTATCTTTATCCACTTGTGGAAATACTTGAGAGTCAGTAATAACAAGCTTAGGTTTTTTACTTAAATTAGATAGAGTTTCTTTTAAGTTATCTTCTTTTGTAACTATAGAAATTGCTCCAGTATCCAAAATATCTCTTATAACTTGCTGTTGAGGAAGTATAAGCCTACCTTTTGGAGCTGCCTTATCTATTGGAACGACTAAGACAACTAAATCATTTGGCTCAATTAAATCTGATACCAATTTAAACTCATTGCTATCTTTAGGCAAAACCTTTATTATTTCATTTTTTAAATCTTCAATTCCAATTTTATCTGTTGATGAGACAGAAACAACTGGACATTTAACTTTATTTTTAGTTAAGCTTAAAATTTCAGATTGATTTTTAATTGTATCAATCTTGTTAAGTACTAAAATATGAGGTATATTTTTATCATTAAACTTTTCAATTAGTGATAAATCTTCTTTTGACACACCAATTTGGCAATCCACTACTAGTAAAGCTATGTCTGTCTTTTCTAAAATATCTAATGATTTGCTTATTCTAAGCTCACCAAGCTCACCAACATCGTCAAGACCAGCAGTATCTATAAGAACACAAGGTCCTATAGGAAGGATTTCCATTGGTCTAAATACTGGGTCTGTAGTAGTTCCAGCAATATCTGATACTATTGCAGCGCTTTGATTTGTTATAGCGTTTATTACGCTAGATTTACCTGCATTTCTTTTGCCAAAGAGACCTATATGTACTCTTATTGATTGTGGAGTAGAATTTAGACTCATTTGTACTCACCACCTTAAATTTCTTTTTTTGATATACTAGTTTTTACAGATACATGAGGTATATTTCCCAATTTACCAGTCAAACTATTGATAATATCCATTTCGCCAACAACTGCTATACATACAATTGAGACACCCTCTTCTTCACAAGGAATTCCCATTCTACCTTTAATAATGCCTTTAAAAGTTGATACAACTTCATTAAATTTAAGCTGACATTCTTTTGGTTCTTCCAAAATAGCACTTATAACCGCAACCTTTTTCATAAATATCCTCCTAACTCAGAAAATATGTTCTTAAACAAATCCAAAATCAAAAAACTTTTCTTTTTAAAGAAAAGTTTCTACAAAAGAAAAGTTATTAATTACACAATTATAATGTGCTATATTAAACTATTTCCTTACAGATTAGATAACTCTTTTCTGGTAGGGTTAGCTTGTAAAATTTATTTTAACAACAATTAACTAAAGAAAATTTTTATACAATTTGTGTGAATCATATAAAAATTAACTAAAGAAAATTGAAGTTACTTATATAATAGTAGTAAATCGAAATTAAGTCTATAGAAAAACCAATTTTTGTATAAAAATAAAAATAAAAATTGGTTATTTACAAAGAAATGACTTTAATAAAATATATAGTTAATTATTTTTTTAGCATATAATTTATAAGAAGTTTTAGAGTATTTTCAATTGCTTCTATATGAGTTCTTTCGTAGTGGTGGCTATTATTTGTTCCAGGACCAACACAAGCTATTTGAACATCTTCTCCCCAACGAATAGCCTCTGAAGCATCTGAACCATAAAAAGTAAATACATCGACAGCATAATCTAAATTATTATCTTCTGCAACATCTACAAGTTTATTTCTTAAATTAAAATCATATAGAGATAAGTTATCTTTTGCAACTATAGTCACACCATGTTCACTAGATGTTTGACTTGGTCCAGTAGGTGCTATGTCTATTGCTACAAATTCTCTAGTTTTTTCAGGTAAAGCTTTAGAGACGCCATGTCCAATTTCCTCATAATTACTTATATAGAAGTTAGTGGTATGTTTAGGTGTTAAGTTGTTTTCCTTAAAGTATCTAGCTATTTCAAGAACCATTGCTACAGCTGATTTGTTATCTATATATCTAGATTTTATAAAACCAGATTCTGTAGCTTCAAAACGATGGTCTAGACATACAAAATCGCCAACACTTATTCCTAAATCCAAAACATCCTGTTTATTAAATACTTTTTCATCAAGTCTAATAATCATTGTTTCTTCATTTCTTTCAGATGCAGCTTTTGTCTGTCCATATATATGAGTAGAAGCGTATTTAAATACAACACTTCCTCTGATTTTTTTACCTTTTCTAGTTATAACAGTACAATTTTCACCCTCTATAGCGGCCCAACAACCACCACCAACTTTATGGTATTTAAGAGTACCATCTGGTGATATTTCTTTTACCATAGCACCAAGTGTATCCATATGTGCAGATATTGTTATTTGATTTGAATCATCTTCACCAGGAAGAGTAGCTATAAGTGCACCTTTTTTTGTAAGAGTAGTATTAAGACCTAAAGTTTCAAAATCCTTTTTGCTTTCTAAAACTGCATTTTCAGTATATCCAGCTGGACTTGGTATATCAAGATACTTCTTCATTAAATTTATAGTATTAGTTAAATTTAAGTTCATATTATTTCCTCCTAAAAAATATATATTCATACAAATTATAACATAAATACGAATGTTCTGAAAACTGTATTTAAAAGAAAAAATTCTAAATCTATTAAAAAAAATAATATATAAGGTAAAATTAATTTATATTATATAGGTTTAAGTTAAAAATAGTTTTATTGTATAAATAATAAAAAAAAATAAAAAACAAATAAACAAATAAAAACAAATAAATGAGATATTTAGTTTAATTCTCTTTACAAATAAAGATTTTAGTAATAAAATAATTGTTGAAAAAAAATTTAAATTCAGATTATTCGTTTTTAAAGTAATTAATCTTTAAACCTTTATTAATATATGTAAATAGTTGGTTATATATGTATTTAATTAGCTAAATACATATAAAAAAGTTTATTTTAATTATTTGGATTATTCTGAGAAAAATTTTTATTAGGAATTATAAAAAATCTGAATCACTTAGGAAAAGAGAGGATGTGTAAAATGTGATTGAAAACGGATTCGTATTTTGTAGTTTTTTAGTTGTATTTGTAGGTGGCATTTTTTACATGGTTGATAAATTAAAATGGAAGATATTTGATGTTATTAATCCAATGCTTTTAATTTATTTAGGGTCTGCTATACTTGCATCATTTGGTTTATTTGCACAAAATGAAGAAGTTGGTATATATCAGAATATAATAACAGTAAATTTTCTACCATTAATGTTAGTATTCTTATTAATTCAATGTGATTTAAGAAAAATATTAAAAATGGGACCTAAAATGTTATTATCATTTTTCTGCGCTACATTGACATTTATGCTTGGATTTGTCATAGCTTTTATAATTTTTAAAGGTTCAATGGGTGCAGATTCGTGGAAAGTTCTTGGTGCAGCATCTGGGTCATGGATAGGTGGTTCATCAAATATGATTGCAGCAGCTAATGCTCTAGGTGTTGCAGAAGAAGGGCTTAGTTATGCAATACTTATGGGTTCTATAGGATATACAGTATGGATGTCTGTTTGTCTAATGTCTGTAAAATTTGGCCCTAAATTCAACAAATGGACAAAATGTGATACAAGTTTTATAGATGAGGTTACAGCAAAGCTTGAGAAAGAAAATAAAGATAATACAGCACCTACATTTGTGGAACTTATGACTTTATTGTCTGTTGGATTTGGAGTTGCAGCATTTGCACAGATTGTATCTAAGATACTTCCAACTTCAGGTATACTTAATGAGACTATGTGGGTAGTGCTTGTTGCATCTACAGTATCAATACTGTTAGGTATGACTAAGATATCAAAACTTAAAGGAAGTACATTAGTGGGAAATGTATTTATGTACTTGCTTCTTGCAGCAACAGGAAGTAAAGCAAATTTCTTTGGACTATCAGAGGCTCCTGTTTACATAATGTTTGGATTAGTAGTAGTTCTTGTACATGCCATTTCATTTATAGGACTTGCAAAACTATTTAAATTAGACTTATTTACTTGTGAGGTAGGAAGTATAGCTAATATAGGTGGTGTAACTACAGCACCAATGATTGCTGGGGTTCATAATCCAGTATTAATTCCAGTAGGTGTACTTATGGGGCTTTTAGGAAATGTTATAGGAACTTATTGTGCTCTTATAGTGACTCAAATATTACATATGTTAGCTTAATGAAACTATAGTATAAAGCTAAATAATTCATATCAGAAAAGTTATTTCAATTTAAGTGTACGCTTTTATAGAAATAACTTTTTTTATTTGACAAAATAAGTTATTTCAAAAGGCTATTTTGACATATTTAGTGAATAATATTGTAAAATTTACCAATAGTGATATATATTTAATTTTTATATTGAATCGAACGTTTGTATGATGTATAATAAATATATAGAACGAATGTTTGCAGAACGGATGTTTTTTGAAATTATTTTAATAATTTATGAATATATATCACAATGCATAAATATATTTAAATATAAAGATAAAAAGAATTTAAAGGAGTGTTGATAACTTATGATAATTCCATCAAGAAAAATACAAGATATAACATTAACAAATTTAAAAAATGGTGAAGTGACTTTAATTGAATTAGATGAAATATATAAAAAGATGGGATTTTTATTTGTTGTAAGTGAAGGCAAATTGAAAAAAATAAAAAAGGAGAATCATCATTAAAAATGCATAAAATTATAAATACTATAAAATTTTGTAAAACCTAACTTATGTAGAATATAAATACTTAAGTTAGGTTTTTTGTGATAAAATCTGTGATTACTTGACTTTTAGAAAGCAGTACAGTGTTTTATAGACTAAAAAATAAATGAGTTTAAATCTCAAGGGCATAATACTGCATAAGAGGTGATATTAATGAAAATAGTAACCTACAATATTCATAAAGGTATGGATTCAAATAATAAATTGACATTATCTAAAATGGGAATGTATTTAAAACAATTAAATTGTGATGTGATTTGTTTGCAGGAAGTACTATACCCTCAATTTTTAGCTTTAAAGGCTGTTTTAAATATGGATGGTGTATTTGCCACAAATGTAAAAAAGGTAAATATGATATATGGAATTTGTACATTTACAAAATTAAAAATATTAAACAATAATCATTTTTTTTTAACTAGTAAAAAAGAACAGCGAGGAGCGCTTTGTATAACCATAGATGATTATGGAAGAATTATAAATATTATAAACACACACTTAGGTTTAGATAGAGAAGAGAGGACAAAGCAACTAGATGAAATAATAGACTATAGAAATAGATTAGTAGGAGCTGTTGTTTTATGTGGTGATTTCAATGAAAAAAATATCTCTTTAGATATGTTTAATGATATGGCTGTTTGTCTAAATAAATCTCACTTAGCAACCTTTGAAAAGTCAAATTCTAGGATAGATTATATTTTTGCTGATAGAAAAACTGAACTAAAAGGATATATAGTAGAAAATATTTATTTATCAGACCATTATCCAGTAATAGGATATATTTAATTTTTAATGTAGATTAATCAATATTCGTAAATAAGGGGTAAATTTTTTATTAAGGTATAATTAAAAAAATATAATTAAAAAGTGTCAAAAAGAAATCTAATTATAAGACATAAATTTACAATAAAGTTACATTTGCTTAAATGCCTTGTTTAAAAAAAGCTATTCAAATATAATCTAAAGTAGTTTTGAAAGGGAAACTTTAATAAGCAAAATTAAGATAAATTAAGTTAGTGTTAAAATGAGGTGAATTTATGAGCAGAAGTACAACAAGGGTTTCAAAACTAGGAAAAGAAAAAAAACGAACTTTCATAATAGTATTAGCAGTTTTAGCTGTAGCAATAGGTGTGTCTACTTATTTTTTTAACAACAAATTTCTATATAATGGGAAAATAGCTAAAAATGTATATATAGAAGATATAAATGTATCTGATATGACCAAAGAAGAAGCATTAAAAGCTATAACAGATAAGTATACTCCAGAAGACCTGAATCTTACTTATGATGGAAAAGATTATAAAATATCTCCAAATGATATTGATTTAAAATATAACACAGAAGAAGTTGTAAAAAATGCTTATGAGAGTACAAAAAAAGGTTCTTACTTTCAAAACTTAAAGAAATATATCGATATAAGAATAAATAAGCTAGCCCTAAAAATAGAATCTGGATATGATGAGGCAAAACTTAGTGCTCAAGTATCTTCAGTAGCTGATAGTATCAATGTTAAAATGAAAAATGCTTCAGTTAGTGTTGGAAGTGGTGGATTAAATTACACAGAGTCTGTTATAGGTAGAGAATTTGACTTGGCATCAAATAAAGAATCTATATACAACATGATAAAAAATAAAGAGCACAAGTCTTTAGAACTAAAAGTAAATCTTCAAAAACCAGATATAACGACAGAACAAGTAAAATCTGTGAATTCTGTTATAGGTCAATATTCAACAACATATTCTCAATCTGTATCAGGTAGAGCATATAATGTGGCATTGTCAGCAAGAAAAACTAGTGATGTTTTACTAATGCCAGGTGAAGAATTTTCATATAATAAGCTTACAGGGCCTAGCAATAAAGCTAATGGTTATAAAGATGCACCAGTTATAGTTTATGGGAAATTAGAGCAATCAGCAGGTGGAGGAGTTTGCCAAACATCTTCAACAGTTTATAATGCAGCTCTCCTTTCAGGTATGGAAATAACACAAGTTACAAATCACTCATCTGCATCTACTTATGTGCCAAGAGGTAGAGATGCTACAGTAAGTGATGGAGGATTAAATTTAAAATTTAAAAATCCATATAACCATCCCGTATATATTAAAAATTATGCAGGTGGAGGAAGTGTATCATCTATAGTATATGGCAATTCTGGTGACAAACCAAATATATCTATAGAAGTAAAAAACACTGGAAAAGATAAATATTCTACATATAGAGTGTATAAAGACTTAAGTGGGAAAGTCATAAAAAGAGAACATATATCAAATAGTTCTTATAAAGAATTGAAAAAATAGATTATTTTTTAGATTACTATTGAATTGATACAAAAAACAAGAGAGTTGAGAACTCTCTTGTTTTTTGTATCAGAGTAGACTTATTAATTGTCGTTTTGATATTAGAATCATTAATATATAGAAAATATTCCTATATATTGGTATAATTATAAATAGATTTAGTTATATAAAATGTATGAGGAGGTGACAGGGTTGAATTTTATAGGCAATAGGTATGAGGTAGTAAATTCTGATGACGTTTTAGAAATTAACAAAATCTATAAGGCTAGGGATGTTTTTTACAGAAAAAATGTGTTGATAAAAGTTATAAAACACAATAACTATATTTGTGAAGATTTTGTATCAAATTTAATTGATGAAAGTACTGCTTTAGATGAAATAAACTCTCCTTATATACTAAAAATAATTGATGTTGGGATTCATTGTACAGAAGAAACAACATTGTATTATATTGTAAGCGAAGACTTTGATGGTATTGGCCTAGATGAATTAATTCTAGGGAATTATCTTCATCTAGAAGCAATTATAAATATAATGATACAAGTTTTAAAGGCTTTAGAAATGATACATAGAAATTATTCATATCATGGCAGTTTAAAATCAAGTAGTATAATAGTGAATACAGAATATAATATTAAAATTTGTGATTTTGGAATTACAAGAGCAAATAATGGGGTTAATACAAGAAGCTATGGAAATAGAAAGTATTTGTGTCCACATCAACTATGTATAAACTATACTGATAGAGAGAGTGATTTTTTCGCAACAGGTCTTATTTTGTTTGAGTCTATATTTAAGAAATTACCTTTTGGAGAAGCAAATTCAGAAGAAAAGATGTTACAATTGATTGATAAAGGACTAGACTGGAATAGTATAAGAGCAATTAATGGAAATATAGAACTTATAAATGTTATAAAAAGGCTGCTTAGTAGAAATAATAAGTATACTAGAGCTAATGATATTATTGTTGACCTTAGCAAGGTAATGTATGAAAAAGCATATATAGAGGTTGAAGATAAAGTAGAAGAAGAACCAAAAAAAATTGTTCAGGTCAAAAAAGAAGATAAAAGTAAAGTGAGAAGAAAATTACATAAAAAAATTGTTGTTGCTGGTTTAGCAATAGTTATGATTTCAATGATTATTATAGGTTCTATAATATAAAAATTATATATTGTACATTTTAAAATAAATGTCTATAAATAATATACATATAGATTAAAATTTTAGTATTGTTTTAATTATGAGAGGAAGTGGTTATTATGTTAGCAAAAAATGATGAGGTATTAAACATTTAAGAGTATTTTAACAAATAGCCACCTGCTTTTGTAGTTTAAAAATAAAAAAGCTGTGGCTAAAAGTCACAGCTTTTTGCTACTTTTTAAAGGCAGGAGTATATTAAAAAGGAGCAAAGTATGAGTGAAATAAAAGTAATAGCAAATAACAAGTGTTGGATTGAAGATATAGCAAAGAGACAACTTGAAGATATTTCAAAATTAAATGGAATTTTAAGAATAGTAGGATTGCCTGATTTACATGCAGGTAAAATACCTGTGGGTCTAGCAGTTGAAACTGAAGGTATTATCTATCCACATATAATTGGAAATGATATAGGTTGTGGAATGACTTTATTTAAAACTGGAATCTCCAAAAAGAAATTTAAAAAAAATAGATGGATTAAACGTCTTTCTGAAATTAAAGATTTATCTGATATAAAAATAATGAATCCACATGAAGAGGAATGTCCAATATCAAATTTGGGAACTATTGGAAGTGGAAATCATTTTATAGAATTTCAATGTGTAAATGAAATTCACAATAAAGAAAAATTTGAGCAATTAAGATTTTCATCTGATGACATAATGATGTTAGTTCATTGTGGGTCAAGAAATTATGGAGAAACTATACTTAAAAAATTCTACAATAAAAATGGTATTGAAGTTGGAAGTGAAAAAGAAAGAGATTATATGATAAATCATGATAAAGCTTTAATCTGGTCAGAGCGCAATCGTGAAATTGTTAGCAAAAAAATTATGCAATCAATAGGTATATCTGGAAATATTGAAAAAATATTATCTATAAATCATAATTTTATAGAAAAAAGGGAAGATAAATTCATACATAGAAAAGGTGCTATTTCAAGTGAAAGAGGAGCTGTAATTATACCTGGTTCAAGAGGAAGTCTATCATATATAGTTATGCCTACTGAAAATACAGAACAGTCTTTATATTCTCTATCACATGGAGCTGGTAGAAAATGGTCTCGTTCAATTTGTAAATCTCGTCTTAAAAACAAGTATAATAAAGACACTATAAAACAAACTAAATTTAAAAGCTATATTCTATGTAATGATATAAATTTATTATTTCAAGAAGCTCCAGAAGCATATAAAAATATAGAACAAATTATTGAAAGTTTGATAGAATATAAACTTATTCAAGTAGTGGCAACTATGAAACCACTAATTACTTATAAAGGGTAATTTTAAAAATTAAAAATAGCTGATTTTGTTAAAGCATATAAGAATGTTTTGATACTATCAGCTGTTTTTTTATATTTTTTTAGGTATGATAATTTAAAGAGATGAACTCTATGATGTGTAATCTTTATAAAATTAGACTCTATAAGAAATTATGGATATAAATGAAAGAATAAGCATTATTTTTGTTTTAATAGTGAGCATTATAGGGTTTTTTATTATGTTAAAAGATAAATAAATTTATTTATATTGACACTAGGATATAATTTATGAAATAATGTTAAAGTGACTAAAATAGTTAATTGAAAATAGAAAAGGAGCAGTGTTTTATGAAAAAAAATACTAACATTAGTGAGTCCGGGGTTAGACTTCTTAATAAATAAGGAGTTTAATGCATAATAATTCCTTATTTATTAAGTCGATTACAAATAATTATTATAAAAGTAAGTGAGATAGTTATTTAAAATTCATGACTTATAAATAAAGGAGAAAGTAAAATAATGAATAGTAATACAATTGAAAGACTACAATTAAATGAAGTTAAAGAATTAATAAAAATACATTGTGTAAGTTCACTTGGAAGAAATCTAATAGACAAATTAACTCCTAGTGGAAATATTGAAGTAGTAAGAAGAAAATTAAAAGAAAATAAAGAAGCTAGAAAAATAATTGAAAACAGTAATCATATACCACTTGAAGGATTGTTTAATGCAGGTTCTACAATAGATAAAATTGAAAAAGGAATGATAATAGAACCTATTGAACTTGTAAATATAGAGGATTTTTTAAGAGGTTGTAGGAAGATGAAAGCTTTTATGTTAGACAAAGAATTTTATTCGCCTACATTAAGTTCTTATGCTTTAAATATAACAGAATGTAAAAACATAGAGGAAGAGATAAACTACTGCATAAAATCAAATAAAGTTGATTCTAATGCAAGTAAAGAATTAAAAAAAGTAAGAAGAAATATAGAAATTACAGAAGGAAAAATAAAAGATAGATTAAATAAGTTTATAACATCAAGTATAAACAAAAAGTATATACAAGAGTTTATAATAAGTAAAAGAAATGATAGATATGTAATACCGATTAAATCTTCTTATAAAAATGAAGTTGATGGTACTATATTAGATACTTCATCAAAAGGAAATACTGTATTCGTTGAACCAATAAGTGTGTCAAATTTAAGTACAGAATTGACTATGTTAAAAGCCGATGAGACTATTGAAGAATACAAGATATTATCTTATTTAACAGAGCTTATATTTGATAAAATAATTCAGATAAAGTTAAATATAGAAATACTTTCTGAATATGATATGGTATTTGCAAAAGCTAAATATAGCCAAAAAATAAATGGTATTACTCCAAAAATAAACAACAATGGATATATAAAAATAATCAAAGGTAAGCACCCACTTTTAACAGGAGATGTAGTACCTTTAGATTTTGAAATAGGTAAAAATTATAGAAGTCTTGTAATAACAGGACCTAATGCAGGTGGAAAAACTGTAACTCTTAAGACTGTTGGTCTATTAACTTTGATGGTTCAATGTGGACTTGATATTTCTGCTAAAGAAGACAGTGAACTAAGTGTATTTGAAAAAGTATTTGTAGATATAGGAGATAATCAAAGTATTGAAAATGCTCTAAGTACTTTTTCATCACACATAAAAAATATTGCAGAAATTATGAACTCATCAAATAATTCTACACTTGTTTTATTTGATGAGATAGGTAGTGGAACTGAACCTAATGAAGGAGCAGGACTAGCGATATCATTGCTAGAAGAGTTTTATAGTATGGGATGTATAACAATAGCATCAACTCATTATGGCGAGATAAAAAAGTTTGCTAACTTGCATCCAGAATTTGAAAATGCAGGTATGATGTTTGATAAAGAAACTTTAGAACCATTATATAAGTTAACAATAGGAAAATCTGAGGATAGTAATGCTCTTTTTATTTCTAAAAAAATGGGAATAAAAAATAAGGTATTAAGTAGAGCTAAAGAATATATAACTGATAGAAACTACAATTTAGATTTAGTTAAGAGAAGTAAATTACAATCCAATACTGAAAATAAAGATAATATTGAATTTATTTCCCATTATACAGAGTATGATACAGGTGATAAAGTAAAATTATTGGATGAAAATGACTTTGGAGTTGTGTATAAACCTAGAGATAAGTTTAATAATGTAGAAGTATTATTTAAAGACAATTTTGTATTAGTAAATGTAAAAAGATTAGAACTTAGTATAAAAGCAGAAGAGTTATATCCTGAAGGATATGATTTAAATTCATTGTTTACTAGTTTTAAAGATAGAAAATTGGAAAAAGACATTCAGAGAGGTTCAAAAAAAGCTTTTAAACAGATTCAAAAAGAAATTAGAGAAAATAGAAAACAAATATAAAAACACAAATGACTATTTAAAATGTAAATAATTATTTTACAAAACATGAGTAATAAATGCGATTATTTTTGCGTATTTTACTCATGTTTTTTTGTGTGTAAAAATTTATACTTTAAACATAGATGAAATAATATTAAAGGAGGTATAAATATGGATGTTCTATTATCAGTAAAAGATGTAACAAAGACTTATAGTAAAAATAAAAAGCCAAGTTTGAATCATGTTTCATTTGAGGTGAATTGTGGTGAATTTGTTGGAATTATGGGGGCGTCAGGTTCTGGAAAAACAACTTTACTAAACGTATTATCTACAATAGATAGTGTAAGTAGTGGTGAGATAGTAATTAATGGTGTAAATTTAAAAGAATTAAATAATAACTCTACTGCGGATTTTATAAAGGATAATATTGGATTTATATTTCAAGAATACTTTTTGATTGACAGTTTGAATGTTTTTGAAAATATAGCTGTACCACTTACTTTAAAACATATGCAACCAAGTGAAATTGAAGATTCTATCAAGTTATTGACAAAACGATTTGGAATAGATTCAATTTTGTATAAGTATCCAAATGAGTTATCTGGTGGTCAATGTCAAAGGGTTGCTGCAGCAAGAGCGATTATAAAAAAAACATCTATAATACTTGCAGATGAACCAACTGGAGCACTTGACTCAGTATCAGCAAATGAGTTACTAAAAACACTAAGTGATGTAAATCGAGAATTAAAAACTACTATATTGATGGTAACGCATGATGCTTATGTAGCTAGTTTTTGTAATAGAATTTTGATTTTTAGAGATGGTAAAATTATAGATGAACTTCAAAAAAATGAAAAAAATCATAAAGATTTCTTTGAAGCTATAGTTAGTAAGACCACCAAACTAGAAGAAATATATTAATATACATTAAAAGGAGGTAATAAAAATGAATATATATAACATTGCTAAAAAGAATCTTAAGAAAAACTTTTCGTTTTATTCATTGTATTTGTTTTCTGTAGCTTTTATACTCATGATATTTTTTAGTTTTGTATCTTTTTCTATGAATGATATTATAATGAATAAAATTTCATCTGATGGAAGAGTCGAAACTATGACAAAAACTATTTCAATTTTTATAATTTCATTTGTATTGTTCTATATGCTTTACTCAAATAGATTTTTTATAAGACGTAGAATGAGAGAGCTTGGCATATACACCTTGATGGGATATAGAAAATCAAATATATTAAAATTAGTTATGATAGAAAATGTATTTATTTGTATAATTGCTTTTATTATAGGTATTTTAACTGGCTCATTATTACATAAGTTTATTATATATATAATAGTGTATTCATTAAATTTAAATATAGATAGTTCAAAGATACCCTTTTTTAATAAAAATGCTATTATTTCTAGTCTATTATTTTTAATTGTTATATTACTTGTACTATATTTTTCAAATTGGAAATTGATTCGAAGAAATTCTCTTCTTAATTTAGTAAAAATAGAGCAAAATGAAGAAAAACAGATTAGAATAAGACCTTTGATAGCTTTTATAGGTATTTTTATGCTTGTATTAGGATATGTACTAGCTTTTGATATGACTAGAGGAAAGGATTCTGTTTGGTATAGTATTGGATTTTCTCCAATTGCTATATTGACCTTACTTTGCGTAGTTGTTGGAACTATTTTTTTTATAAATTCATTTTTACCTTATATTATTAGAATATTAAAGACTAAAAAAAATCATTTTTATAGAGAAATACAGATTATTACAATTCCTAAGTTTATTTACTCCATACGTTCTAATGCAAAAACATTAATTTTATTAACTTTACTGTCAGCAGGAACATTATGTATATTTGCGTCTACTGTTTTATCAATTTATTATCCTGTAGTAGCAGTTTCTCGTATAGTACCTTCTGCTATCGAATTTAAGGTAGAAGAAAAAATTAATGTTGATAAAATTATTAATGCTGTAAGAGATTATGAACTAGTAGAAAATTTTAAATACAATGAAACAAATATTATAAAGGTAAATTCTTCATCAAAGAATTTACCGATTGAGTATTCTATTGGCAAAGATAAAGGAAGAATCTCTGGATTTGATTGTATATCAGAGTCTGATTATATAGAATTAATTAAACAACAAGGGAAAAAACTTGATTTTAAACCTCTAGATTATAATGAAAGTATATTAGTAAAATATAGACCAAGTAAAAAAAATGTGGACAAAGGGAAAATCCTTAATTTAGATTTATATTCAGATAAAAAAGTAGATGTAGTTATAAAAGATACTACATTGAATAATCCAATTAGTTTCTCTAATAGTATTGGGACATTAATAGTGTCAGATAAATTATACAATGGAATATCTAGATATAATAATCTATCAAGAAATTCTATCATAAGTATTGATGGAAAAGGTATGAGAGATAATAAAGAAATTTATGAAAAACTTAAAAATTTATTAAAGGATAATCCATATTTTATAAGTGCTTACCAAAGAAAATTTGAAATTGTGCATGAGAGTAGTTCGACTTTTTTATTGATTAGCTTTCTTTCTGTTATATTTTTTATTGCTACAGGAAGTATGTTGTATTTTCACAGTATTTCTAATGCCATTTATGATAGAAACAGTTTTAATATATTGAGTAAAATAGGATATAGTCAAAAAAATATAAAGAAAATAATTAAGAATCAGATTTTAGTGTTTTTTTCTATACCATATATATTAGGGATGTTACATAGTATCTTTGGATTAATTGCTTACAAGTCTGCTTTAATAGATAATATATTAGGAAGTAATACACCTGTAATAATTCCAATAGTATTTGCAATTGTAATATTTACACTCGTATATGTAGGATATTATGTCTTGACCAAGTATTCTTGTTATAAAATAGTACTTAAAAAATAGTATTAAAAATTTTATAAAATATTTGGAAGATAGAAGATAAGCATCGTATGTATAAATTAATTTACAAGTTATGTAATGTTATCATATAATTAATTATCAGAAAGGAGTTAATATGTTCAAAGGCAATTATAATAAAAGAAAGATTTTTATATTAATAAATCAATTATTGATAGTATTATTTCTAATTTATGAATTTTTTAATGATAAAAATATTAAAAGTATTTCCATTTTCACTCTTTTACTTGTATCTATTATAGTTGTTGATATAATGTACATTGAATTAATTAATTTGAAACAAAATAGAGTGCTTGTACAATTTACAAACTTGCTTGTTTTGATTTCTTGGTACTTTTTATTTTTACTTGATAACAATAAAATATCTTCTGAATTAATTTTTTTTCTAAGTCCCATTATTGTTTTTGAAAGTGTAAGATTCTTATTTGTATTTTTCTTTCAAGATTACAAATACAACTACCAGAAAAGCTTAGAATTTATATTGAAACTTATGTGTGTTTTGACAGTCGTTTCAAAATTTATTGATAATCATCTGTTTGCACTACTTTATTTATTACAAATAATTATAAGTTTTATAAGCTTTATATTCTTAATCATCTTATATAAAAAGACTGTGATACTTGTTTTAAAGTGTGAGAAAAGAAATTTTATATATTCAGCTATTTTATTATTTATATTTCTTGTATATGCTATAGTTTTTGCTAAAAAACAGGAATATGTTGAGAATCTAGGAATGTATTTAATTGTATCATTAGCCATATTTAGTATCCATAATATTGCTATAAAGGATAAGAGTGATATAAAACAAACTACTATGCTAAATGGTAAAAAAAGATTGATTTTTATTTCTCTAATAAGTGTATTTTTTGTTGGAATTGGAAAACTATTAGACCTTAATATAATTACATGTTTTATAATAATACATTGTATATTTTGGTTTACTTTACTTTATTTTATTTTAATTTGCACAAATATTGATGATATCATCTGCAATAAAAATTCAGTAGAAAAATTTAATGTACAAGAAAGTAATTTAATAAATAATCTAATGCAGATATATAATGAGGAAGAACTTAAAAAGGATTTTTCCAATTATTTACATGACGAAATATTACAAGATTTACTGTCAATTAAAAATATGATGAAAAAATCTGAAAAGCCAGATGTCAAATATATAATCGTAAGTACATTAGAAAAATTAAATTTATCTATTCGTGACCAAATGCAAAATTATCATCCAATATTATTAAAAACACTTACATTAAAAGAAAATATAGAAAATATGTTTGTTATGATTAGAGGTAATTATTTATCTAAAAATATAGAAATTTGTTTTACATGTGAAGATAATATATTTTTGGCTGAGCCATATAATTTTATTATATACCGTATATTAAAAGAGTTAGTAACAAATGCTTTTAAACATTCAAATTGTTCTAAAATCGAAATTTCACTAATTCAAAAAAATAAAGATATAATTCTTTCGGTATTAGATAATGGAGTAGGAGTGGAAAGTGAATATGATTTAATAAGACATCAAAATAATGGGCTATCATCTATTCAAGAACAATTACATAGGTTAAATGGCGTTCTTAATATTGATAAGACAGCTTCTGGATTGAATATTAGTGTAAAAATTCCTATGGAAGGAGAGAACTATTATAAATATTTTATTAATAGATGACCATGTGTTATTTGCAAAAAGCTTAGAAATTGCATTGGAAGATTATACTGAAATAGAAAAATTTATTTATATTAAAGATATTTCCCAGGTAATTTCAATAATTAAAAATGAAAAACCCGATATAATTCTTATTGATATTAATTTAGGAAAGATTGATAATGATGGGTTGTCTCTAGCAAAAGACATTATAAGAATGATACCTAAAGTAAATATAGTCATGTTAACGGGTTATGATTTACCTGTATATAAGTATGAAGCTCAAAAAATGGGTACTAAAGGCTTTATAAATAAAAATATCGAGCCAGATAAATTTATTGAAATATTAAATCAGATTCAAAATGGATATAATTATTTTCCAGATGAAATAAAATATATTGAAGAGCTAACGGATAGAGAAAAATTAATATTGCAATTTCTATATAATGGAGTTAAGAGAAAAGATATAGCAAGTCAATTATATTTAAGTGAGCGAACAGTGTCTAATCATATCCAAAATATTTTTGATAAACTAAATGTATCTTCTTCATTAGAAGCTGTCACAAAGGGAGTTCAGCTTGGATATATTAAACTCAATATGCAATAAGAAAAGTTTGTAATTTAGTAAAGGTATTTGATTGTCAATTTTTATCTAATATAATAATTAAATTTAAATAGAAGTTTTTATCTTTTAAAATATATATAAAAAGGCTATCTAAAATAAAATTTTAAGATAGCCTTTTTGTTAACATATTTTCATAAATCCAATAATTAGTAAAATCAAACCACTTAACCAAGATAAATTTAGATTTATATTTTTAACAAATACATTTCCTAGTAAACAACCAAATGATACTGCTATTACATTTGAAATTAGAGAAAACAAGATAACTTGTATATAATTTACACCTACAAGACCACTCCCAAATCCAATAGCTAATCCATCTAAGCTTAAAGCAAGTGCAAGTGTAAATGCTTCAGCAGATTTAAGACTTTTAGATTTATTTGTATCTAAAGTATCAGGTTCAACACTGACATTAAAATTTAATTTAAGGTCTAGCATATTAAATTTGTAATCTTTTGAATGTATGGATTTTTTCTTAAAATAAGATTTAAAGAAACTCTCAACTAATCGAGCACTTCCTAATAAAAATAAAATTAAAAAACATATTAACATTGTTATATTTTGAGGTAAGAAGTCTCTGGCTATTGTACCTGCAAAAAGTGAAATTGCCAAAATTGCTGAACAAACCACACTAATAATTATATTCGAATATAAAGGAACTTTAACTTTATTTACGCCATATCCAAAACTTGTTACGAAGGCATCTATACAAAGAGAAGTCACTAATAAAATTGATTCAATCACAGTAGATTAACATCCTTTCTCTTAAATTTTGTACTTATATATTTATAGTATTGTAAAAAGAGATAAATTGTTACAGATAAACCAATAGAGTGTTGATAAAATTTCAACATTTTGCAACACCTAAAAAACAAAAAACTCATATTATATAATATAAAACCAAACATAATAAAGCAGGTGAAAATAATGGAGCAACATAGTGAGGTTGAGAATTTTGGTAATCTATTGAAGACGTTATTAAAAGAAAAGTCAACATCAATGGGAGAATTGAGCAAAAAAAGCGGAATTGATAAATCTACTATATCTCGAATAGCAAATAATAAACAAAAACCAAATATAAATCACCTAGAAAAGATTGCAATACACTTAAATGTAAACTTAGAAGAGCTATTAAAAGCATCAGGATATGAATTTAAAAACAGTAATAATAAACAAATTTTTAATATAGATAGCGATTTTAGTAACTTTGATGATGTACTAGGATTTGCAAATTTAATTAATGATAAAAATTTCAACGGAAATATTGAGAAAGAGTTAAGTAAATGTAAGTTATATGTTCAAACAGATGAAGGGAAAAAATTACTTTTTGATAATTTTAGTAAAAAAATAGATTCCATAGAAAAACAAGGTCAATTTACAGATAGGCTGAGAGATATGTATGCTGAATTTTGTACAGGAAAATTAGGAATAAAGAAATATTTATTAATTGGAAGTATGTTGCTTTACTTTGTTATATCAACAGATGTTATTCCAGACTTTGTATTCCCAATAGGATTTATGGATGACTTAGTAGCATTAAATATGGTTACAAAACTACTTAGAAAAGATAAGTAGTTTTGTAATTATACTACTTTAATGAAGATGACAAGCAAAGGTGTTGAGTATAGATAAATTTTACTGTTCATCTAATGAGAAATAACTTGAAAATTTTAAAATAAACAATTTAATATATATTTTGTATGTATTTAAGTATATAAAATAAAATAATATCCAAACTAATACAAAATAGTGATAATTTTTTTGTACTGGAGGATATTTATGAATTGCAAATGGATATCTAAAATAGATGAAAGAAAAAAATGTCATAGAGAAGCAGATTCTTCTGGATATTGTATTTTTCATAAAGAAAATAAATCTAGTGAAGATATAAAACTAATGATGGACAATATATATAAGGAAGAAATAAATGAATTTAATGGCTTTATATTTGAAAATAAATTTAATGCAGAAGAAATATTAACTTATGACTATAAATTATTAAATTTTTCTGAAACAATATTTAAACAAGAAGCAAATTTTAGAAAATATCTTTTTAAAAAAAATGTTATTTTTAATTATACAGATTTTAGGGGTCAGGTATTTTTTAATGCTTGTGTATTTTTAGAAAATTGTGATTTTAATAAAACAAAGTTTAATAAGGTATATATAAATGATAAGATATTTGAAAAAGTAAAATTTAAAGGGCCTGATTTAGTAGTTAATAAGGTAGAAAATTTTCCAAGAATGGATGGAATAATTTTTAGTATGTGTACAAAATTTATACTTAAAAATGTGGAGTATGGAAAAAGTGAATGCAAGCATGGAAAAATAAATTATAGAATAGCTAGAAATCAAGCTACAAAAATTGGAGATTATGAGATGATAGGACCTTATTATTATAAGGAAAGAATTTATAGTAGTAAAATGATAAAACGCTCTGATTATCCAACTCTCAGCAGTTATTTAGTTGAAAAGTTTTTTGACCAAATAGCGCACTATACTACAGGTTATGGAGAAAAACCGTGGAATATATTATTTGTGATTATAGCTATAATAAGTAGTTTTGCCCTATTATATCTATTTGTAGGTATAGAAAGTTCAAACAGTACAATTATAACTCTAAATATAAATAACTTAGGTAATTATTCAGCAAGTGAAATTTTTAAAACGTATATAGATTTGTGGTATTTTAGTATGGCTACATTTAGTACAGTAGGATACGGAGATATGGTTGCTACAAGTTTGATTGGTAAAGCTTTAGCAGGTATAGAAGTATTTTTAGGAGTTACAATAGGAGCAATTTGGGCATCTGTGATTATTAAGAGAATGATAAGATAATATCTGTGTAAATATGGATAGGTATTAATTACTAGATATAAATTGGACTAAAGAGGGAAAATTTAAATATAAATATACTTAATAATCCAAGAAGGTGAAAAAATTGAAAAACGGAATAAAAAAAATTTTAACATTAACTCTGATTCTAGCATTTATAATACCAAATTATTCATATGCTGATGAAAAATCCGTAGACAAATACTCAAAAACATCTATACTTATAGACCAAGAAACAGGTAGAGTCTTGTATGGTAAAGAACCTGATATGAAGGTACCTTTAGCAAGCTTAAGTAAGATGATGACTTTTTTGCTTGCAATAGAGGCTATTGAAAATAAAGAAGTAAAAGAAACTGACATAATAAAGATAGACAAGTCCATTGCTTCAGTGAAAGGTTCAAGCTATAAACTAAAAGTTGGTGAAGAAGTGCCACTTATAGAACTTATGAGAGGTCTTATGATTGTATCAGGAAATGATGCCGCAATTGCTATAGCAAAACATATTTGCAAATCTAAAGAAGCATTTGTAGATAGGATGAACAAAAAAGCAAAAGAAATAGGAATGACTAATACCCATTTTTTAAATCCAAATGGTCTTCCAATATATGATTTAAGTAATCCAAAAAAACCAGCAAAAGAAAATATATCTACTGCAAGAGATATATCTATTCTTGGAAAATACATGTTTGACCATTATGAAAAGCAAGTAACAGCTATAACTGATATGGAAACCTATACAAACTCAGATAGAAGCTTTGAAAAAAGCAATACAAATGCACTATTGAGAATTATACCTGAAGTTGATGGTATAAAAACAGGGTACACTGGGAATGCTGGTTATTGTTTATCATTTTCTATGATTGTTAATAAGAATGATAAAAATGAGAAAAAACGTAGAGTAATAGGCGTTGTATTAGGTGCTAATCATAAAGATAAAAGAATATCTTCTTCTTTGGCCATGTTAAAATATGGAAAAGAGAATTTTAATATGAAAAAAGTAATTGATAAAGATAGCTTTATTGGTAAGAGATATATAAAAGGAATGAAAGAATTAGAGGTTGCTTTAAAAGCCAAAAATGAACTTTATACAATATTAAAAAATGATGAAAATATAAAATCCGAAGTAAAGATTAAAAATATGGAATATCCTGTTAAAAAAGGTGATACTATGGGTACTATAAAATATTACACTAGCTCAGGTGATTTACTTGGAAGTGTAGATATAGTCAGTGATAATAGTGTTGATAATATACCATTAAAAACAAAATTAAAAATGAAATTTGCAAATTAAATTCAAAAAAATGGTATAAAATATACAAAAAAATATAAAAATAGAAAATATGGAAAAAATATTGTTATTTTTTCACCTCTATGATATACTACTAGAGGTGAAAAAATAAAATAAATCACACACAGCATTGGGATCCTTAAAAGGTGCCTATTACATGGTTTTTTAGGGAGAAGATCAAGCTGGAGGTATAAAACCAGGAGGTAAATATGTCAGTAATATCAATGAAACAATTATTAGAAGCAGGTGTTCACTTCGGTCACCAAACAAGAAGATGGAACCCTAAAATGGCTAAGTATATATTCACAGAAAGAAATGGAATATATATAATCGACTTACAAAAAACAGTTAAAAAAGTTGAAGAAGCTTACAAGTTCACTAAAGAAGTAGCTGAAACAGGAAAGCCAATCTTATTCGTAGGAACTAAGAAACAAGCTCAAGATGCGATAAAAGATGAAGCTGAAAGATGCGGAATGTACTTTGTTAATGAAAGATGGTTAGGTGGAATGTTAACAAACCACAAAACTATAAAAACTAGAATAAATAAATTAAGAGAATTAGAAAAAATGGAAGAAGAAGGCGTATTTAACGTTCTTCCTAAAAAAGAAGTTATAAAATTAAGAGCTGAAAAAGAAAAACTAGAAAAGTACTTAGGTGGAATAAAAGACATGCCTGAATTACCAGGTGCAATGTTCGTAGTTGACCCAAGAAAAGAAAACATAGCTATTCAAGAAGCTCACAGATTAGGTATACCAGTAGTTGGTATAGTTGATACAAACTGTGATCCAGAACAATTAGACTTTGCTATACCAGGAAATGATGATGCAATAAGAGCCGTAAAATTAATAACTGGTGCTATGGCAACAGCTGTAATTGAAGGTAGACAAGGTGCTGAAGAAGAAGTAGCTGAAGACCAAGAATAATAATTTGACAATTAAATGGTAAGGGTTGCCCTTACCATTTATAATATGGAATAGAATAAGTAGGAGGAAACTTAAAAAATGGCTAATATAACTGCTCAAATGGTAAAAGAGTTAAGAGAAAGTACAGGCGCAGGAATGATGGACTGCAAGAAAGCTTTACAAGAAGCTGAAGGAAATATGGAAAAAGCAGTAGATTTATTAAGAGAAAAAGGATTATCAAAAGCTGCTAAAAAAGCTGGTAGAGTTGCTGCTGAAGGTCTAGTTGCAATAGAAATGAACGATGATAACACAGTTGCTTCTATGGTAGAAGTTAACTCAGAAACAGATTTCGTTGCTAAAAATGAAGACTTCAAAGTGTTCGTTAAAGATGCTGCTTGTATGGCATTAGCTACTGATAAAGAAGATATCGCTTCTTTATTAGGTGAAACTCATAGAGAAGGAATAACTTTACAAGAAGTTTTAAATAATAGAGTTGCAAAAATAGGTGAAAAATTAGACTTTAGAAGATTTGCTAAAGTTGTAACTAATGGACAAGTTGCTGGATATATCCACGGTGGTGGAAAAATAGGTGTTCTTGTTGAAATGGAAACAGAAGCTAGAGATGCTAAAGTTTTAGAATTAGGTAAAGATGTAGCTATGCAAGTTGCTGCTATGAATCCTAAATACGTTTCAAGAGATGAAGTAGATGCTGAATACATAGCACATGAAACAGAAGTATTAACTCAACAAGCATTAAATGAAGGAAAGCCAGCTAATATAGTTGAAAAAATGGTTAAAGGAAGATTAGAAAAAGAATTAAAAGAGGTTTGTTTATTAGAGCAAACTTTCGTTAAAAATCCAGATATAACTGTTAAACAATTAGTAGCTGATGTTGCTAAAGCAGTAGGTTCTGATATAAAAGTTGTTAAAGTTGTGAGATTCGAAGTTGGTGAAGGTATACAAAAGAGAGAAGAAAACTTTGCAGAAGAAGTTGCTAAGCAACTTAAATAATAACCAAAGAGAGAACACGCAGGTGTTCTCTTTTTTAAAAAATAGAAAAAATGGATATGAAGGATTGAAATAGGAGGTTTCTGATGGATAAACCAATGTACAAAAGGGTATTGTTAAAATTAAGTGGAGAAGCATTAGCGGGAGCAAGAGGTTTTGGTATAAATAATGATGTAGTTAATGATATTGCTATTGCTATTAAAAAAATACAAGAAATAGGTGTTGAAGTGGCTGTAGTTGTAGGTGGCGGAAACTTCTGGAGAGGTAGAACTAGCGAAGGAATGGATAGAACTACTGCTGACTATATAGGTATGTTAGCTACAGTTATGAATGCAATGGCATTACAAGATGCACTAGAAAATATAGACGTTGCTACAAGAGTTCAAACTGCTATAGACATGAGACAAATTGCAGAACCATATATAAGAAGAAGAGCAGTTAGACATTTAGAAAAGGAAAGAGTTGTTATATTTGGTGCAGGAACTGGAAACCCTTACTTTACAACAGATACAACTGCTGCTTTACGTGCTGCTGAAATGGAAGCAGAAGTTATCTTGTTAGCTAAAAATGTTGATGCAGTATATGACAAGGATCCAAAAGTACATGCAGATGCTAAGAAATTTACAGAGTTAAGTCATATGGAAGTTATACAAAAAGAGTTAAAAGTTATGGATTCTACAGCTACATCTTTATGTATGGATAATAAGATTCCAATAAAGGTATTTGAGCTTACAACAGAGAATATAATAAGAGCAGTAAAAGGTGAAAATATAGGAACTACTGTAAAATAATGAAGAATGAAGGAGGAGTAAAATTATGAAACTAGAAATACATAAGCAATTAGAAGAGAAAATGAATGGGACAATTGATGCTTTAAAGTTCGAATTTGGAACTATAAGAGCAGGAAGAGCTAATGCACAAATGTTAGACAAAATAAGAGTTGATTATTATGGAACTCCAACTCCAATAAATCAAATTGGTGCTATATCTGTACCCGAGCCAAGAATATTAATGATATCTCCTTGGGACAAATCTGCTATGCACGAAATAGAAAAAGCTATAGCTAACTCAGATTTAGGATTAAATCCATCAAATGATGGTGAAGTTATAAGACTTTCTGTACCTGCTTTAACAGAAGAAAGAAGAAAAGAATTAGCTAAAAAAGCTAGTAAAGCTTCAGAAGAATTTAAAGTTAGAATAAGAAATGAAAGAAGAGACGCCAATGAAAAAATTAAGAAAATGGAAAAAGGCGGAGAAATAACAGAAGATGAATTAAAGAAAGCACAAGATGAAGTTCAAAAAATGACTGATAAATTTATAAAAGAAATAGATGCATTATTAGCTAAAAAAGAAAAGGATATAATGGAGGTATAATATTGAAAAAATATTATAACCTTTTAGGTCTTCATATAGATGAGGTAAAACAATATTTTGATGAACGAAATGTAGCTTATACCATAAAATCTATTGAAGGTAAAAAGGATAAAGATAAACTTGTAGTTCCTAGAGTTATAAAAATATCTGAGATAGGTGATAGTGTAGAACTAATAATCACATACTTTTCTGACTCCTTAATTTAAGGAGTCAGAACAATATTGGAGGCAAAATATGAATAACAACATCATGTATGACATAGACTTAAATAACATACCTACTCATATTGCTATTATAATGGATGGGAATGGAAGATGGGCAAAATCCAGATTTCTTCCAAGAACTGCAGGACATAAGGCTGGAGTAGAAACTATAAGAGATATAGTTAAAGAATGTTCAAATTTAGGTGTTAAGCACTTGACACTATATGCATTTTCAACAGAAAATTGGAAAAGACCAAAACTTGAAGTTGATACACTTATGAACTTATTATCTACATACTTAAGAAATGAAATAGCTGAACTGCATCAAAACAATGTAAAAGTAACAGCTATAGGAGAGATAAGTGCTTTACCAAAAACTTGTATAAGAGAATTAAATTCAGCTAAGGAAATGACAAAAGACAATACAGGAGTTAACTTAAATTTAGCATTGAACTATGGAAGTAGGGCAGATATAAAAAATGCTCTTATAGATATAGTAAAAAATTGTGAAAGTGGTAAAATAGATATAAACAATATTGATGAAGATATTATAAAAAACTATTTAAGCACAAAGTCTATACCAGATCCAGACTTGGTCATAAGAACAAGTGGAGAACAAAGATTGAGTAACTTTTTACTTTGGGAAGTTGCTTATTCTGAGTTTTACTTTACTGATATACATTGGCCTGATTTCAATAAAGAAGAATTACAAAAGGCTATATATTTATATCAAAAAAGAGATAGAAGATTTGGAGGACTTAAGTAAGGAGATTATTTTATGCTTACAAGAATTATTGCTTCACTAGCTCTGGTTCCATTATTTCTATTTGTTGTATATGGAGGGATACCTCTTTATATAGCTGAGATGGCAATAGTTTATATTGCATTACATGAATTTTATAAAGCATTTAAAATAAAAGATATACATCCAATATTTATTATAGGGTATATATTTTCTATTTATTTAGCTGTAAAAAATATTTTTAACTTACCATTGGAATATACTTATGCAGTGCTTTTCATTTTATTTTTAGCAAGTATAATTTATATGTTGATGGGCAAAAGCAATGTTATAGATGTTTCGATTACATTTTTAGGAGTTTTTTATATAGGAGTATTTTTAGATTTTATAGTTATAACTATAAATAGCTTTGAAAGAGGAAATATCTATGTATGGCTTATATTTGTAATATCTTTTATGACAGATATATTTGCATATTTTAGTGGCTATTTACTTGGCAAACATAAGTTAATTCCTAAAGTGAGTCCTAAAAAGACTGTAGAAGGAGCTATTGGAGGAATAATAGGAAGTACACTTTGTTGTATTTTATTTGGGTATTTATTTGGTATTGATTTGCTTCAATTGGCTATAATAGGAAGCATAGGAAGTATAATAGCTCAATTGGGAGATTTATTTGCATCTTCAATAAAGAGATATGTAGGGATAAAGGATTATGGAAAGATAATACCTGGTCATGGGGGTATATTAGATAGATTCGATAGTGTTATATTAGTAGCGCCCTTTGTATATAATACTATTAAATTTTTTATTAGATAAAGATTGGTTGGTTTTAAAAAGGCAGTCTATAATTGCTAGTAATGAAAATAGCTATGTAACTTTTAAAAAGCAGAAGAATTCTGTGAGTATTTAGTTACATGGCTATTTTCATTTTTTTTATAATTTAGAAAATATTGTAAAAAATCTTTTTTTATTTAATAATTTCGACATTTTTAAATATATTATCTTTTTATAAGCTATATATCTAAATATAACTGATTTATTCTCAATTTATAAATTTTATTTTTATATATAATTAATCAGTAATAAGTATATTATTGATTTTATTTGATAAGTAGGGGTATAATTTAAGTGATATCTCAAAATAAAGGAAAATATTTCCAAAATATGATAAAATAGATTCAAATAGTTAAATTCTCAATAAATAATATATTTTAATTGTTTATTGAAATATATTAGGTACTCCATCTTCAATATCATCAAGTTGATGATGTAATTTAAAGTATACCAGTATAAAAATAACTTTTGAATTAGGTAAGAATTTATTATACATATAAAAATTTTCAGAACTAGAAAATATGATTGGAATTAAAAAAATAATAGAGAAATGTTTATTTCAAAAAGTTAAAGTAATTTAAGGAGGATGGATTAATAGACATGTTAACTAATAATATTATAGACAAATTAACAAATTTAAAGGGAAATTACAATTTTAGAATGATGCTTTCAAGTTTAGAAACTCAGAAAAAGCCATATGGTATTATGTTTATTGGAATTGATGATTTCGAACAGATTAATAACTTATATTCTTATTCATTTGGAGATAGGGTTTTGAAAAAATTTTCTAAATCTATTTTACCTTTTTTACCTGAAAACATAAGTTTATATAGATTAGATGGAAATGGTTTTGGAATTTTGTATCCAAATGGAGATTGTTATGAATTAACAAAACTCTTTAATAGATTTCAAGATATAGCACAATGTATAAAACAGATTAATGGACATGCTATTTCATTCACGATATCAGGAAGTATTTGCTTTTATCCAAAAGATGGTATAGATTGTGATACATTGTATCAAAATGCACGTGTTACATTTGAAAGAGCAAAAAAGCAAGGCAAAAAAACACTAATTGTCTATTCAAAAGATGAGCTAACTTTTTCGCAGTATTCTATACAGTTGATAGAGTATCTAAGAGAAAGTGTCTTAAATAATTTTAAAGGATTTTATTTAAATTATCAACCACTTATTTTTACTAATAGCAAGAAACTGTATGGATGCGAAGTATTACTTCGCTGGAAAAATACTAATTTTGAAATGAAACTTGGACCAACTGAATTTATACCTTTTTTAGAGTCTTCTGGTCTTATGGATAAAGTTAGCCAATGGGTGATTAAAACAGCTTTAAAACAATTAAAAATATGGATAAAGTATATGCCAAATTTCAAGATGAATATAAATGTGTCATATCAGCAGCTTGAAGAACCTAGCTTCAAGTTTTTTATTTTAGATACTATAAAGGAAGAGGGTATATCTCCATCTCTAATTACATTGGAATTAACAGAAAATGATAACATAAAAAAAATAGAAGAAATAAGGAATTCTTTTGACTTTCTTCGCAGTCAAGGTATTAGGATTACATTTGACAGTTTTGGAGCAAAACATTCATCTTTAGAAATTTTTCGTGAGTTAAGTGCTGATTCTTTGAAAATTAATCATACTCTTTTAAATCGTATTACATATGATGTAATAGACCAAAAAATTGTATCTCAAATTATTAATTTATGTCATAGTATGAATATGTCAGTTTATGTTGAAGGAATTGAAAATAAAGAAACTTTAAAAATAATTGAACAGATGAAACCAGAAATATTGCAGGGATTTTATTATAATGAGCCTATAAATGCAAGTGAATTTTATGAGTATTACTTTAAAAAAAATTTTGAGTTTCTTAATTATCAAGAAGATATTATATCAAAAGACATCTCTATAGAAAAAGAAAAAAGTATGGTATATTCTGTATTTACTCCAACACATCCAATGAATATAAAGGAATTGGTTGATAATGCCTATGCAGGCATATTTCAAGTAGGAATGGACCCTGAATTTACTTTTCTTACATGTAATGAAGGCTATAGAAGGATGTTAGGTTATACTGTCAAAGAGATGGAAGAAAAATTTAAAAATCAAGCATTAGGATTTGTCCACCCAGAGGATATAGAATATGTGAATTATGAAATTAGAAGGCAACTTGGAATTAGTGATATAGTCACAATTGAATTTAGGGTAGTAAAATCTGATGGAACTCCTATATGGATACTTGGAACAGGCAATGTAGTAAAAGGTAAGCAGGGTTCTAAAAGTTTAATTGTAGTCATAATAGAAAATGATAGGCTTAAGAAAAGGTCTTTAGAGATGGAAGAATCATATTGGAAATACAGAAGAGTTTTGGATAATATTCCTGCTTGTGTAAAATGTATTCGTTTTGATGAAAATTTTACTTTAGATTATATTTCTCCTAGCTTTGTATCATTGATAGGTTATACAGAAAAAGAAATTAAAAGTAAGTTTGATGGAAAGTATATCAATTTAATTATTGAAGAAGATAGAAAAATTGTACTTGGCGATATGATAAGTCAAGTTAATTCTGAAGATATAGTTACACTTCACTATCGTATTAGATGTAAAGATAATCGTTTAATTTATTTAGAAACAATTTCTAGGTTATGTAAAAGTGATAAAGATGGAAAGAAGTACTTTTATTCAAGTATTGTAGATGTAACAGATGCAACTTGTGAAAAAAGTGATAAAAAATCTAATAGACTGGTCAATCGTTATCAGAGGGCTTTAAAACAGTGGGGTGATGTTTTATTTGAATATAGTTTTAAGTATGATACAATAACATTTTCTGATAATTATTATAGTATATTTGGGATAGAACCAAGAGGAACAATTGATGAACAGTTATCAAATATTTATGAAGAAGATCATAAGATTTTACTTGATGCTTTAGAAGAAGCACATGTTGGTAACAAACCAGAAGAAATAGAGATACGTATACGTTCTAAAGGTGATATACATCTATGGTGTTCTATAGTGTTCAATGAACCTGATAAGATTGGGGATACTACTATATCAATACTAGGGAAAATAAGAAATATTGATGAAGAAAAGAGAGAGTACAATAAGTTAATTGAACAATCTCAAAATGATTTAATGACAGGGTTACTAAATAAAAGTACTACTGAGGAAAAGATAAGACACATGTTGCTATCATGTGATGAAAATAAGAACTATGCTTTATTTATGATTGATGTAGATAATTTTAAGGATGTTAATGATACTATGGGGCATGTATTTGGAGATAAAATTTTAATTGAGTTAGCGAAATGTTTGAAAAGTAACTTTAGGACAACAGATATTGTTGGCCGTGTTGGAGGTGATGAATTTATAGCATTTATGGAGTATAATGGAGAAAAAGAAAGCCTACAAAAAAAAGGTCATGATATATTAAAAAGATTAGATACTACGTTTACATATGATGAGTTAAGTTTTGAAATAAGTGTAAGTATAGGTATTTCTATATATCCAGAAGATGGTAAACAGTTTTATGAGTTATATCATCGTGCAGATGGTGCTTTGTATAGAGCAAAAGAAGAAGGTAAAAATACATATTGTATGTTTTCTATCTAAAAATAAAATCAATATTATCAAGAATTGGGTTTATTTTAGTATACAAATGATGGAACTATTTAAGACAAACACATATAACTACAAAGTATTCTAATCACCTTTAATAAGTGATTAGTTATTATAGATACATTATAATTGAGGTAACTGAAAATGCTTTTAATGAAATATCAGAACCAGTTAATTCAATTTTAGAAAAGGTTAAAGCATTAATAAAAGCTTACTTAAAGAAACCTTTAATCGTGAAAAAGTCTACAGTATTATTAAGTGCATTATTGAAATGTCACATCGTATAGAAGAAAAAGAATTTTTTAATAAATATGTGACTGAAAAATAATATAAATATTGTAAAAGTATAATAAGTACATAGCATGCTAGAAGAATTAAAAAATTTGTAATCAAAATTAGCAATAGATAAAAGCATTAGTAAGGGAGCTAATGCTTTTTCTTAGTGGTTTTATTTATATTAATAATTGTAAGAATAAAATGTTTATATAATAACTAAGTTGATTTCAATTTGATTTTATTAATAATGTAATTATGTTATTTGTACAATGTCCAGTATTCATAACCAAAGATACTTTTTCTTTTACAAAGTTGAATTGAGTTGTTTTTATTTGTCGAATCATACATATTATTAGAAACTTTCATTTTTTTTATTTTATTCTTTACATTTATTTTAAGATAGTAATCGTTCCCAGAGCGAGAAGGATTTATTTCTTTATCAATACTATCATGTAAATTCCAGCAAAACTAAATCTTTCATTATTTGGTGTATTTAAGGTGTTTGTTGATAAAAGTAGAACTAACATAGATAATATACATGTAGTTAGAGGAAATGGTATATGATACTTTCTGAGTTCTTTTGTTTTAGGCATTTCTATTAGCATTTTAGGATATAGCCATAAATACATCATCCAATTGAACAATAATATAAATATATAGATGGAAAATTTGATTTTTACAGGAGTAAATAGAGCAATGATAGCAAGTGTTGTTAGTAAGTAACGAATGATACGAGTAACCTTTTTTTCTTTTTCTATGACAGCTAAAGTCCATCTATTTTTTATAAATTCATTTTCTCTTTTTTCACTCTGCTTCATTTAATTACCCTCTATTAATAGTATAGTTTTTTAATCCATTACTTCGTTTTATTTTAGCATATTTATATAAAATAGTAACATTGATGTTTTTTATTTTTTGGAATGTTATATTAACTTGGGCTAATGATTATGCAAATTTATAATCAGAAGAAATTACTTTTATCATTACTTAAAGCTAATAAATAATAAATATAATTTTATGTAAAGTTTTTTAAGTAGATACAGATTATTTTAAGACATATTTTTGAAAACTTAAAACAGTATAAAGTAAAAAACTATTGACAAGGTGAGCGATTGGTTACTATAATAAAAGTGAGCAATTGCTCACCTTATTTTGCGAAGAGGAGTTAAATTATGAATACAAAGGAAAAAATATTAAATGAATCTATGAAATTATTTTCAGTAAAGGGTTTTGATGCAGTGTCTATAAGAAGTATAGCGGATGCTGTTGGTGTAAGTAATAGTGCCTTGTATAAACATTACCCAAGTAAGCAAGCTATATTTGATGCTATTGTAGAAAAATCTAAGGCACATTTTTTAAAACAGTGTGACTATGCACAAAATTCTATGTGTGTTAACATGGAAAGCTTTGTTCAAATGTGTCTTTCAATGTTTGATTTTCAAATTAACGATGATTGGATTGTGATGTTTCGTAGAGTTCTTCTTATTGAGCAATTCAAAAACGAGAAAATGGCTCAAATTTTTAATGATTTTTTTATTGAATTTCCAATAACTTCTCAGAAACTAACTTTTGAAAAATTAATAGAAGATGGGATAATGATTTCAAAAAATCCAGAAGTACTTGCAATGGAATTATATGCTCCATTTTTTCTATACCACACAGCAAAGTATGATGTAGAAAAATTAATGGAATTATTTAGGATGCATGTTGAATATTTTTACTTAGAAAATTTTAAGGAGGAAGAATAGTATGCACAGTCAATCTCTTATAAATAAGAAAATAGTTAAAAATAATTATAAATTAAAGACAACTCAAAAGAAAGAAAAACAAAAATATGGAAAGGGTAATAGGAAAATCGTAAAAAATTATCTAGGTAAGGTTGTTGCTCTATCTTCACCTGAGTTAATTGGAAAAGAATTAAGAATGTCAGATTTTACAACAAATATTACAAGAGATGAATTGATTGGAGAACTTGAGAAAGTAAAGATTACTGGTATGAGTGGAAATAGTTTTTTTATATCAGAAAAAATCAAAAAGTTTTGTTCATTAGAATTAGACAAGAAGATATTATTGATTAATGCTGTTGAATGTGACCCTGGGCTTGTCCATGATGAATGGATATTGGAAAATAGATATTCAGAGATAGTTCATTCTATTTATTATTTAAAAGAAGCACTTGGTTTGCAAGATGTAATTATGGTATCTAAAAATAAAAGATTAGAAACGGATGGTAGTTTTTCTCTTAAAATAGTTTCATCACGATATCCTATGGGAGAAGAGCATTTCCTTATAAAACAGGTACTTGGTATAAGTTTAGAGAAAAATGAATTTCCAGTAAATAATGGTATTTTAGTATTAAATCTTCAAAGTGTATATCAAATATGTAAAATTATAAATAAATGTTATGATACAGGACGTTTTATTACTATAGCTGACTTATCCAATGGAAGTGCTAGAGTAGCATACGTATATCCAACAGATAATATCTCAAATATTTTAAAAAGTACATTTAAAGAAAATGAAGATAAATTATTATATAAAGGTAATGGAGTAATGTCCTGTTTTGAAGCAACAGAAAAAGATGATTTTTCGTATTTTGGAAATTTTGCTGCATATTCTAAACCATCAAACATAAGCAACAAAAATAAATGTAAAAAATGTGGTGTGTGTACAAGAAAATGTCCTGCAAAAGTCAATATATCAAAAATTGTACAAATGATAGATAATAATTATGATGTTTTATTATCTTCGTATCATCCTGAAAGATGTATACATTGTGGAAGCTGTACATACTATTGTAAAGCATCAAAGAATGTCTCTGAATATGTTATGGAAGATTATCAAATTGATTAATAAATTTAAATATTAAATAGCACCTGATTTTTGATAGGTGCTATTTATTGTTATATGAAAATGAATTTATTTATCAATATTGAGAGAGCATGGTCTTAGCTGATTTTGAATAAGGGATTATTTATCGAAAAAGATGAAAATTTTTCAAAATAGATAAAATATGATAAAATAGATTTTAGAAGAGGTGATAAAATGATTTCATACACTCCATTGTGGAAATTGCTAATTGATAGAAAAATAAAAAAGATGGAATTTGTAAATATATCAGGTATAAGTATTTCTGTTTTAGGTAGATTAGGAAATGATAAGTCTGTTTCTATGGATACAATGGAAAAGATATGTTTAGCACTAGACTGTAAAATAGAAGATGTTGTAGAAATAAAAAAGGATGTTTAATGATGCTAAAATATTTTAATAATATTGTAAAAACACATAAAGAATAGCTAAGGTTTAATTTAATAGATAGAGCTTTACTGGATTAAAAATAAAAGTAACTATATGTGAATAAATTAAAGAGTAATGCTATAATGTAAACTAAATATATTTTTCCAGTAATTATATGAAGTTTTTGTGAATAGTAAAAATAATTGTTTTAGTAGTGTTATAATGTTTTGGTAGGGTATATTTATTATTAGAAAGGATTATCATATGAAAAAAATATCAATTTTAGGTTCTACAGGCTCTATAGGTAAGCAAACTTTAGATGTAGTTAGAGAAAATAGAGACAAGTTTGAAGTAGTTGCAATATCAGCTAATAGTAGTATTGAATTACTACTTGAACAAATTGTAGAATTTAGACCTAAATATGTAACAGTTTTTGAGGAAAGTAAAGCATTAAAATTAAAGGAAATATTGCCACAAAATATAGAGGTAGAAGTTTTAACAGGGATGGAAGGATTAAAAATAATATCATCATTAGATGAAATTGATGTACTTTTAACTGCTGTTGTGGGAATGATAGGATTAGTTCCAACACTTTGCGCTATAAAAAAGGGAATTGACATAGCATTAGCGAATAAAGAGACATTAGTAACTGCTGGTGAGCTTGTAATGGCAGAGGCAAAAAAATATAATGTAAATATTCTTCCTGTTGATAGTGAACATAGTGCTATATTTCAGTGTTTAAATGGAGAGAATAATAAAAATATAGAAAAAATAATACTTACAGCTTCTGGTGGACCGTTCAGAGGAAAGAAAAAAGAAGAACTTTTAAATATAACTAAAAATGAAGCTTTAAAGCATCCAAACTGGAGTATGGGTAGAAAAATAAGCATTGATTCTTCAACGCTTATGAATAAAGGACTAGAAGTAATAGAAGCTAGATGGCTATTTGGAGTAAAACAAGAAAATATAGATGTAGTGGTTCATCCGCAAAGTATAATTCACTCAATGGTACAGTATACAGATAGTTCTATAATTGCACAATTAGGATGTCCAGATATGAGGTTGCCTATACAATATGCTCTTACATATCCAGATAGAATGGAAAGTAATTTTGAAAGAATGAATTTTTCAAAATTTAGTACTTTAACCTTTGAAGAACCAGACTTAGAGACTTTTCCATGTTTAAAATTAGCTTATGAATGTCTAAAGATGGGTGGAACTTATTCTTCTGTTTTAAATTCCGCAAATGAAGTTTTGGTAAGTGAATTTTTAGAGGATAAAATTGGTTTCTATGACATACCATATTACATAGAGAAAACTTTAGAGGTTCATAAAAGCATAAGCAAACCAACGTTAGAACAAATTTTGGAAACAGATAGATGGAGTAGAGCTTATGTTGAAAATCTGATAAAAAAATAGGAAGGTGAATTTATGACTATAATAGCTGCATTAATACTATTTAGTATAATTGTATTAATACATGAATTAGGACATTTTATATTTGCAAAAAGAAGTGGGATTAAGGTAAATGAGTTTTCTATAGGTATGGGACCTAAGATATATAGTGTAAAAAAAGATACAGAGTATTCCATAAGAGCTCTTCCAATTGGTGGATATGTAAGTATGGAGGGTGAAGACGAAGAACAAATAAGTCCAAATTCTTTTGGAAATAAATCTATATTACAAAGATTTAGTACTATTGTAGCAGGACCAATATTTAATATAATATTGGCAGCAGTACTTTTAGTACCAGTGTTTTTGTATATAGGTTCTCCAACTACTACACTTGGGAAAATAATGCCCAATACTCCTGCACAAACAGTAGGACTTCAAGAAGGAGATAAGATAAATAAAATAAATGGTAATTCTGTTAAGACTTGGGATGAAGTTGCAAATATGATAAATACTTCTTCTGGTGGAGAATTGAAGCTTAGTATAACTAGGGATGGAAGCGATAAAGTTGTAAATGTAACTCCTAAGGATAACAATGGAAAGTATGAAATAGGAATTCAGCCACAAAGAGAAAAAGATTTCTTTGGCTCAATAGTGAATGCATGTAAAACTACTGTGGATATGACAAAACAGATGTTAACATTCTTAGGTCAAATGGTTACAGGACGTGTACCAGGAGGAATTGGTAATGCTGTTGCAGGACCAGTAGGCGTTATTGGTATGGTATCAGACGCAGCTCAAACAGGTATTATAAATGTAGTATATTTGGCAGCTGTAATAAGTTTAAATTTAGGTATAGTAAACTTACTACCAATACCAGCTCTTGATGGTTGGAGAATACTTATGTTATTATTAGAAGCTGTTAGAGGTGGTAAAAAACTTGACCCAAATAAAGAAGGTATGATAAATGTAGTTGGATTTGGCGCCTTAATGTTATTTATGCTTTTTATAACATATAAAGATATATTAAGGTTATTTCAATAATTATAAAGTTTAAAAAAGGCTATGTAGTTTTAAGTGAGAATAGATTAGTTTTAAAAGATTAAATTTATTCTTAGCTGTTTAACTATATAGCTTTTTAATTTATAATATATATGTAGTTTGTAGTATTTTTTAAGATATTGAATGATTTTAATATAAAATAATATATAGAGGTGAAATATGAGTTACGAGAGAAGAAAGACAAGAGAAGTTAGCGTTGGGAGTGTAAAAATAGGAGGAGAAAATCCTATAAGCATACAATCTATGACAAACACTGATACAAGAGATGCAGAGGCTACAATAGCTCAAATAAAAAGATTAGAAGAAGCTGGTTGTGATATAGTTAGAGTTGCTGTTCCTGATATGGAAGCAGCTAAAAATATAAGAAAGATAAAATCTAGTGTAAATATACCTGTTATTGCTGATATACATTTTGATTATAAATTAGCACTTGAAGCTATAGAACAAGGTGTAGATGGTGTTAGAATAAATCCTGGTAATATCGGGAACATAGAAAGAGTTAGAATGGTTGTTGAGAAATGCAAGGAAAAAAATTTAAAAATTAGAATTGGAGTTAATGGGGGCTCTCTAGAAAAAGAAATTTTAAAAAAATATGGCTCTGCAACTGCTGAAGCATTAGTTGAAAGTGCAATGGGGCATATTAAGATTCTTGAAGATTTAGGTTTTTATAATATAGTTATTTCTCTAAAATCATCTGATATTTATAAAACTGTTGATGCATATGAATTAATATCAAAGAAAGTTGATTACCCTCTTCATGTTGGAATTACTGAATCTGGAAGTATTCATAAGGGAACAATAAAGTCTTCTATAGGTGTGGGAGCACTTCTTCTTAAAGGAATTGGAGATACTGTCAGAATATCTTTGACAGGTGACCCTGTTGAAGAGGTTGTTGTTGGTAAACAGATTTTAAGAAGTTTGGGTCTTTTAAATGATAAGATTAAAGTTATATCATGTCCTACATGTGGTAGATGTAATATAGATTTAATTAGTGTTGTAAATGAAGTTGAAGATAAGATTGGTAGTATGGAAAAAGATATTACTGTTGCAATTATGGGTTGTGCTGTAAACGGACCTGGTGAGGCTAGAGAAGCTGATATAGGTATTGCTGGTGGTAAGGGTGAAGGTCTTTTATTTAAAAAAGGCGAAATTGTAAGAATGATTAATGGTGACAAATTGGTTGATGAGTTGCTGAAGGAAATTGATAAGTTATAGTATACAATCAATAGATATAAAATAGCTAGATATTCAAATACTTTTGGAATAAAGTTTATTCATGGTATTTAATTATCTAGCTATTTTTAATTAAATAAATTTGAAGCAATATAAGAAATCTATATTCTAATTCAATCATATAAGTGAGTACAAAAATCTATTTTATATATATTATAATAAAATTGTGTTTAGTAAAATGAAAATTACAACAGTAGTATTATAATATGATTACTATTTATGGTAGTACTTAGTTACTAAAGCTATTGATGTATTCTGTTAACATAGATATTAACGCATTTTATAAAATGTTTTAGTAAAAATTAATCTAAGAAAGGAGAAAAAACTATGGGATATAAAAAAATATCTAGCTTGCCCATTTTGGTTATTGCTTTATTGGTTACTGGCACGACAACAGCCTTTTCTCTTAATACAACCAATTCAGACAAAGCAAGTGTATACTTAGCAAACGCAAAAAATACTACAACACAAAAAGTTTTAGACACTTCAAACAGCAAAGGTATTGCCAATAACAAAAATCTTCCACTAGCCATAAACAATAGCAAAATACAATTTGATGATAGTCCATATCATTGGCCTAGCAATGTTATAAGTTTTAAGAACAACAGTAAAAAGGCAATCATGGATTATGAAATTGTGTGTCTTGCATATGATAAAAACGGAAAATCACTTGAACTATACTGGGATGCTCAAAATGTTGCGACAAATGGAGAGGTAGGAAGTGTTGGATTTAGTACAGATGGTGTAGATTATGGTATTGTGGCAGGAATATCTCCTGTATCTAAGAAAGCATATGCACATACTTATAGAAGAATACAACAATCACCACCAAAGGATATAATAAGTATGTTTGAAAAGCAACAAGGTAAAGCATGGGTAGAAAAATGGTTGAAAGAGTGGCAGCAAATGGAGAAAGAATATGCAAAGCAAAATGCAATAGCTCCAAATAAGACACAAAATAATGAAAATCTATTATTTGATAAATGGAACCAATCAACTGGAAAGCATGATGCAAAGTATATCATATCATGTGTAAAACAAGTAACATTTAGTGATGGCAGTGTATGGAAAAATTTAGAATATGAGAGTTGGACGAAATATTTTCAAGGAAAATCAGTTTCTACTAGTGTATTAGAAAATTACTATAAGTAATATTTAAAACTAATAAGATAAATTTAGGTATACACTTAGTTGGTTCTAAGAAAGTTAAATACTTATTTTTATAATGTAAATAGATATTTTTACAGAGGTATTTTAATTGTGAAAATAAATATTATAGACAGATATACATAAGATTATAGGTATATATCAGACTTTGGTATATGCTTTTTTTTAGATAAAAAGATAATGAATGATACTTAATTTAGAATATACTTAAGAATATATACTATAAATTTTCCTTGTATTATAAGTATACATATAGTAAATACTTAAGAATAGTTTATTTTTTTATAATGAATTTATAAAAAAATAAACTATTAAATAATAGAAAATTAGATAATAAATAACAATGTTTTATTAATTTTAGTATTCTTTATGAGTACCTTTAATTATATGGATATAATTCATAATAAGTTAGCAATAAATCAACCATTTTGCCATAACTTTGAGTTCCTTCAGAGATACCATTAGCTTTTAAATAAGAATTATTAAATCCATTGGAAATTTTATTAATTTTACCTTCATATCTTTGCCAAAATTCACTCTCATTTTTTAAATCCCTTCGAACCAGCTCTGAAATGCCAGCAGAAATATCAACATAAGCATTATAATCAACTTTACTTAAAGCAGAAGCTGTATAATTTAAGGCCAAAACATAGCCAGAATAATTAAAATCAATATCAGGGTGTTTTATGGAAGCAAGATAACCTATAAAGTTAGCTTCATCTTCACTAGCAAATCCTCTCTGATGTGCCATTTCATGACCAACTGTACAAGGAATATATAAGTCAGGGATTGCAATATTAACATTTGCCTCACCTGTAAATGGAAAATATATACCAGTTATTCCTGTATAGCACATAAGATGTGATGAAATAACATATTTTGGCTTAGAGTAACTACCACTAACACTAGGTAAAATATCTGAAATTTTATCATATCCTAATTGAGCTCTATTTATGACACCTTTATAATCTGTATTAGACCTTACAACTCCATTTTTATCTTGTAGTGTAAGTTTTCTAGTTTCATTTGCTTTAGTTACTAAAAATTTATATAACTCAGAAAGTTCTTTAGTACTATGTTGCTTTGATTGGGCAGAATTGTTGTTTTTTAAATTATATTGGTTGATAAGGGTGCTCTCAAGTGGAACTCTATTGTAGTTTATACCCCAAAGTACTACGAAAAGAAAATAAACTATTGATAAAATAGATAATATGTTTAAAATAGAATTCTTTAAAAATGTCTTTAAATTTCTATTCTTCTTGAAAATTGTAAATACGATAGAACATAAAAATAAAAAAATAGATATAACTATTATGTACATTGTAATTTCGTAGATAGAAAATGGAAATATTCCTGAAACTTTACTTAATAGTTGTACAATTTTTTTATCTATGGCTTGAGAGTAATATTTTTCAACAATATTTGGAATTTTACTTGCTATGAAATTTAAAAATAAAGCAATCGGAAAAAGGATTAAAGAAAAATATTTTACTTTTTTACTCATATTTCACCTCACAGACTTTAATTTATATAAATATATTATATATCAATTAAAGTTAGATTGTAACATAGGTATAGTTATTTATATTTATGGCTTTATACTAAATAAATGATAAGTTATAATATATTCATATGAATAAACAATTTATGTATAACTAATAATAATTAAAAATATTAATTGTATAAGGAGTAAAAAATATTATGATAATAAAGCTTACTAAAGATAATTTTAATTTTAGATTTAAACAATATGAAGGGATGTTTTTTCATGCTGAAGTAAACGAAGGAGAAGAATCAATTAAATACAAAATAACTAAAGATAAAGAAGGCACTGAACTAAAAGAGTTTGGAAGTACACATATAAAAGATAATATGATATATATACCTCAGATAGAAGCATACATAGATTTAAGCAGTATAAAATAAAAATTATAAAGTATTAATTTAAAATGAGGGATATAAGGGGGAATCCAGTATGAGTAAAGCATTAGATATAATAATAAGACCAGTAAGAAGGGAAGATGCACAATCGATTAATGAAATGAGAAGAGCATATAATGTTATGAGAAATACACTAGCATTAATGAGTGATAGACTGGATAAAACTATAGCTATGCTAGATTCTCTAGGTGAAAATGATTATATGCTTGTGGCTGAAATTGATAATGATGGAGAAAAAAATGTAATCGGTTTTGCTGGTTTACATGTGAATCCATCTCCAAGATTAAGACATAGTGCAGAACTAGGAATAACTGTTGATGAAAAGTATCATGGTATGGGAGTAGGTCAAAAGCTTATGGAACAACTTTTAGACATAGCAGACAATTGGATTAAGTTGATGAGAATAGGATTAGAGGTAATTGTAGACAATGAAAAGGGGCTAAATTTATACAAAAAACTGGGATTTGAAATAGAAGGAACTAAAAAATATGCTGTAATTAGAGATGGAAAATTTGAAGATGTTTATATGATGGGAAGATATAATAAAGATTTAATTTAACTCATTCCAATAAAAATAGAGAAGTGTAGTAGATTATCTATTAATAAAGAATTTTCATTAAAGATAATTTAATATTACTTCTCTATTATATTTTAAAAACGTTATTATCGAAAATTTATAAAAACATTCTATATACAAATAGAATTATTAGCAATATCAAAGCTACCTTAAAAGCTAGACTAGCAACGGTTTTTATAATTTTTACAGAAACGCCTATAGCAACTATAGCAAATACTACTTTAAAGATTAAATCTATATCCATATTTAAGCCTCCTATTCTATCATACATATAGATATTATTGACAAATATCTAGGAAAAAATTCCATCAATATACTATAATAAATTGTTTGTATTTGTAATTTATTGAATCTATTATTATATAATACATAAAAGAATAAATCAAGATAGTAAAAAAATACTTATAAAAGGTATTGATATAATTGAAAATAATGTCGTAAAAAATACACATTGTGAGGCTAATGTTACATTAGAGTCATATTGATTGGCAAATATAGCAGTATTTGCAGCAGCAGGCATAGAAGAAATTACTACTGGTATAGCTAAAATCATTTTATCATTAACCCACCCTTTTAGAATAAAGTATATAATCACAGGAAGTACTAATAATCTTACAATAGTAACTAGATATAATCTTTTATTTACAAAACAATCTATTGCTGAAGAATTAGCAAGCAAACTACCAATAATAATCATCGATATTGGTGTAGTCATGTTTCCTAACATCTTAAGTGGATCATTTATAAACTGAGGTAATCTAAGTCCTGTTATAAATAAAAATAAACCAATAACTACTGCTATTGTAGCAGGGCTTATAAGTGATTTCATTGAAAATCCTTTAGTGGTGCTCCCTTTAGATAATAAGTAAATTCCCAAAGTAAAAGAAAACAAGTTAAATGGTAGATTAAAAATAGCAGTGTAGAATATAGCCTCATGGCCTAGAACTGCTTCAATTACAGGATAACCCATGAAAGCTACATTTGAAAAAACGACTATATACTGATATATCCCCAGGTCTTTTGCATCTTCACATTTTAAAATGTATTTTAACAAAAAAGCAATTATAATAGAAACTATATACATAACTAAAGATATAAATAATAATAGTAGTATTTTTTGTATCATTTTATTATCAAAGTTAATCTGCATAGAACTAATTATCATAGATGGTAAAAAAATAGTCATTGTCAAATTTGAAAGTTTAGATGTACAGTGTTCATCTAATAAGTTGAATTTTCTGACAAAATATCCTACTAAAATAATTATAAATAAAACTGCAACTTGAATAAAAATATTGCTGAAATTCATAAAATGTCCCCCCCTATATATACATTATATACCAACTCAATAATAAAATCTAATGATTATAAAATTTAAAATTCAATATTACAATATAGTGACAAAAGGTAAAAATTCAATATTATAGCATTAATTATGGTTTATAATGTATAATAATGTTTGAGAGAATATATTTTATAAAATGGGTAGGTAGCGAATAATGAAAAACACAAAATTTTCTATAAGAAAAATAAAAAATATATCTAGTGACCCAAAAGTTATACATACTAAGGGAGCTCTTTTTGAAAAGATGGGAAAGACAGAAAGTGCAATAGAATTATATAAAAGTGCAGCATTAGATAATTATGTAAAATCTCAATATACTTTGGGAAATATATATGAAAATAAAAAGCAATTTAAAGAAGCAGAAAAATGGTATTCAATGGCATATAAGAATGGAAGTGAAGATGCTGCATTTGATTTAGGCAATATGTATTATAGATTAGATGGATATGAGTATGCTATATACTGGTATGAGAAAATAGCTACTATAGGATACTTACAAGCACAAAATAATTTAGGTGTATGCCATTTTAAAATGAAAGATTTTATAAGATGCGAAAAGTGGTTAAAAGAAGCAGCAGATAATAATCTCGGGAAAGCTTGTTTTAATCTAGGAGTATTGTATACATTTTTAGAAAAAGATGATGAGGCATATGAATATTATAAAAAAGGTTCTGTACTTTTAGATGATGATGCGAAATATAATCTAGCAATATTAAATGGAAAGAAGAAGGACAATAAGTCTACAGTAAGTCTATATAAGCAATTATATAAGTCAGGTCATATGAAGGGTTGTTTTAACTTAGGTATGATTATGGAAATCAATGATAATTTGGAAGAAGCAGAGAGATATTATAAAAAGAGTGCAGATAGAGAAGATGTAAAATCTGAGTATAGACTTGCATATGTATATGATAGAAAAGAAGAATTAGGAGACGCAATTTATTATTATGAAAAAGCAATAGAAAAAAATCACACACTTTCTAAATATAGACTTGCAAATTTATATAATAGAGAAAATGAGATAGAAAAAGCAAAGACTTATTATAAAATGGCAGCAGAAGATGATATAACAGAAGCTAAAAACAATTTAGCAGGTATATATTTTGAAGAAAAAGATTATGAAAATGCTATAAAGTACTATGAAGATGCTATAGCTGTTGGATGTAAAAGTTCTCTTGAGAATCTTGGAGACTTATATTATCAAAATCAAGATATAGAAAAAGCAGTTTCGTATTATTCTAGAATTCCAAATAATGTATCTTGTCAAATAAAATTAGGGAATATATATGAAGATTTAAATAACATAGAAGAAGCTATAAGTTGGTATAAAAAAGCATCTGAAAATGGAGATACCAAATCTAGCTATAGATTGGGATGTATATATGAGAGTTTAGGAAATACTAAAAATGCTAGAAAGTACTTTGAGATGGCAAGTAGTAAAAATCATATGAATGCACGTATACATTTAGGTAGAATTTATTTTAGAGAAGGAAAACTAGAAGAATCTAAAATGATGCTTGACGCACCTGCTAATGAAAATAATGTATATGCTCAACACATGGTAGGACTTATTTATGATATGTTTTACAAAGATTATGTTAATTCTAAATACTGGTATGAGAAGGCTAGAGCACAAGGTTGTGTCGAATCAATATATAATTTAGGGCAAATTTATTTAAAATTAAATGATGATGCAGAAGCTGAAAAATATTATAAAGAAGGTATTAAATTTGGGAGTAAGAAGTGTGAATATATGCTTGCAGGACTTTACTACAAAAAAAGTTTAGATATGTATATTTCTCTAGCAGATGAAGAATATGATAACTGTGGAGAAATAATAGAAGATTTCCCTAAACTAAATATAAACTTTGATGAAGTATTAATTCCACCATTTAAATTACAAGAAGAAATAGTTGATGAAGAAGAATATGTTCCAATTTATATATTGAACATAAAAGAAAGCTTAGATTCAATGCTAGAAGGTCTTGAAACTGAAATGAGTATAGATGAAGAATATGATAATTAAAAAACCTGATAAAAAGAGTGTTTTTAAAATAAATAAAAGCCATTGGAGTAAATGTAAATCAATTAACTCTAATGGCTTTCTCTTATTAATTTTTATAATAGCTTGTTTCTTGACATAAAAAATGTAATTATTATGCATATTATAGAAGTGATGAGCATAATTATCCAAAATCCATTTGGATTATCAGAAAATGGCATATTGATAACATTCATACCAAAGAATCCTGATATTATTGTAGGTATTGAGAAAATTAGTGTAACTACTGTTAAAAATTGCATAACATTATTTTGATTATTACTTATAATTGCACTGAAAGCATCCATAATTCTACTCAATATATCTCCATATATTTTAGCCATATCAAGAGCCTGTCTATTTTCGACTATAACATCTTCTAAGAGGTCTTCATCATCTGGATATTTCTTTATACCAGCAGTTCTAACCATCTTGTTTAAGACTAACTCATTGGATTTTAAAGAGGTAGAGAAGTATACTAAAGACTTTTCTAATTCCAATAGTTGTACTAGTTCTTTGTTTTTCATAGATTTGTAAATTTCTCGCTCTATTATGATTGTCATTTTATTTATTTTTCTTAAGTAATGCAAGTAATAAGCTGCATTTTTGTGAAGAATTTGAAGCAAGAAGCGAGTTTTTTTAAATGTAAAAAAATCTTTAATATGACCAACTATAAAGTCATTTAAAATCTTAGTCTGTGCATTACAAACTGTTATAATAGCTTCTTGAGTTATTATAATACCTAAAGGTATTGTAGTATAATGAGAAGAATTAGAGTCACTTTCGTCTACTGGTATATCTATAAGTATAAGAGTATGATTGTCTTCAACATCTATTCTTGAGCGCTCTTCTTCATCTAGTGCAGATTCTATACTTTCTACATCTATATTTAATAAATTAGAAATTTCGTTGATTTCACTATGATTAGGTTCAACAAGATTTATCCAACAGCCATCTTCAAAAAAACTAAGTTTCTCTAATTTTGAATCTATAGTTTTGTAATATCTTATCATGGCAACACATCCTTTATTCAGTTTTATATAAATCTCATCATTTAATAGTATCTATTAATTAACTAATTTATATAACTGAATATCGTATTAGTTTTAAATTTAGATATTATTAAGTGATGAAATTGTAAAAAATTCTCTCCGCAACGGACTAGTATCCATTGCTCATCACTCTCCTTATTTATTATTTTATACATGCCTATATACAAAAGAAGTATTTTAAGCACTCTTTAATATAATACCTTTTCCAGGTATATAAATCAAGTTTTGATTTAGTTAAATGATATTTTTGACATAATTTACATGTAAAACGTAATAGTCATATTTAGCCTAGATAAAGTATATATATATTCTGAGTGAAAATATTAAATATATTAGAAAATGAATAGGTATCTATATCCTTACTCCTTTATAATATATTTTAATAAAAGATACTTTATTTTCCAAAGTAAATTCTAGTAATAATTTATGATGAAAATAAAAGTATTATCAATATAAGAGAATGAGAGGTTATTAGAGATATGAGTGAATTTAAAGAGATTATGTCAGAGGAAATTAAAAGCAATCCATTTAAGTTGATAGGTAAAGACTGGACATTGATAACAGCTGAAAAAGAAGGTAAAGTAAATACAATGACTGCTAGTTGGGGTGGACTTGGAGTTATGTGGGGGAAAAATGTTGCTTTTGTAGTAATAAGACCACAACGTTATACTAAAGAATTTATAGATAGTACAGATACATTTTCTCTTACTTTTTTTGACGAAGATTTTCGTAAAGAACTTTCTTATTGTGGTAAAGTGTCTGGTAGAGAAGAGGATAAAATATCTAAAACAGGATTTAATGTAGAACATTTAAATGATACACCTTATTTTAAAGAGGCAAAGTTGGCTATTATATGTAAAAAAATGCACTGCCAAAAAATTGACCCACAATGTTTTATTGATGAAGAGATAGATGGAAGATGGTATCCAAAAAAAGATTATCATACTCTATATGTAGCTGAAATAACAAATGTACTTGTAAAAGAAGATTAAATAATATGTAATGATAGGATTATATCAGTAATTAGTATTATAGAAAGCAAAGAAAATTTAATTATGATATGTAAGTGATTGAGTTTTTATAGATGAGATTTTCTACAGTTGATGGAAAATAAATTGAGTAAGAGCAAGTGAAATTTTTAAATACAATATTAATAATGGTGTAAATTATATTTATATAGCATCTAATAAAGATGAGAATATAAAGAAGCTAAGGATATAAATATGTTAATATAGATTGATTAGTAACATATTTAAAAATCCTTAGCTTGATAAAATTTTAATTTGTAAGTTTTCAAATTATAATTCAGAAATTAATTCATTGATAACATCTTCAACAGAGCTTAACTTATCAATTTTATACGCATTATTTCCACAGAATAAAAGTGAATTTTCCACATCTCCTTTAACAGCATTAATTAATGCTTGAGAAATACAGTATGGTGTTTCTTTTGGATTGCAAGGAATCAAACAGTTGTAACATTTTTTTATCTCTGGACGATTTGTTTTAACTTCTTCTATAAATTTATTTCTTATAGCACGTCCAGGAAGACCTACAGGGCTTTTAACTATGTGTACATCTTCTTCTGTAGCATTTATATATGCCATTTTAAAGTTTTCATGTGCATCACATTCATAAGTAGCAACAAATCTTGTACCAACTTGTACACCACTTGCTCCCATATCGATATATTTTTTTACATCACTACTAGAAGTTATACCACCAGCAGCAACAACTGGAATGTTCTTACCAAATTTTTCTCCATAATTATTTGCAACTTTTAATATCTCAACAAATTCCTTATCATAGTCTATAGAATCTATGTTATCAAGCTCCTCATTAGAGTATCCAAGATGACCACCAGCTTTTGGACCTTCAACAACTATTAAGTCAGCAGTAGTTTTCTCTTTTCTATCCCACATTTTTAAGATTACACTAGCAGCTTTTGCAGTAGAAACTATAGGTGCTATTTTTACATTACTTCCTTTTACTAAAGATGGTAGTTTATTAGGAAGTCCAGCCCCAGATATTATAAGGTCTACACCAGCTTTAACAGCTTCTTTTACATATGTTTCATATTCTTTCATAGCCACCATGAAATTAATGCCAATAATGCCACCATTTGAAATTTCTTTTGCTCTGGAAATATGTTTTTTTATAGCTCTTAAATTTGCATTTATAGTGTTAGTCTCAAAATCTTCCTCATCATAACCAATTTGAACTCCAGAAACTACACCAACACCACCAAGCTTAGCAACAGCACCAGCAAGTGATGATCTAGATATACCAACGCCCATTCCACCTTGAATTATAGGAACTTTTGCAACTAAATCTCCAATTATTAACTCTTTTATGATAATCCCTCCTCAATGTAAACATGTTTAAAGAACTAGATTATAATACTTAATATTATTACCTAGTCCTAATTATTATACTACAAATTATAATAAAAGAGTAGTTATATTTTATATGTGAGACAATAATTATAGAATATTTAAAACTGCTCCTTTAGAATCACAACACAACTCTTTTATTTCCCAATTAGAGTTTAAGTTTGATAGATAATCTCTCATATTATGCACGAAATTATCATCATTTTCTTTTATTAAAGCCATTATAGTAGGTCCAGCTCCACTTAAGAATACGCCAATACTATTTAATTGTTCAGATTTTTTAACAATATCACTGTAGTTTTCAATTAAAGTACCCCTATAATCTTGATGCAATTTATCTTGACAAGCTACTTTAAGAAGGTCAAAGTTTTTGTTTAACAGTGCAGACACGAGTAAAGCGACTCTACTAACATTAAACACTCCATCAGAATATGGTATTTCTTTTGGTAAAACACCTCTAGCTTTTTCAGTTGACAGTTTGAAATTAGGTATCATTGCACAAAATTTGAGTTCATTAGGGATTTCTATAATATCGTAGTGTATATTGTCATTATCAGTAACAGAAACAACCATATTACCTAAAATAGCAGGAGCAACATTATCTGGATGTCCCTCTATTTCTGAAGCTATATTTAACAACTGGCATTTATCTAAATTAGCATTTGATAGAGCATTTGCAGCTATAACGCCAGCAACTATACAAGAGGCACTACTACCAAGACCTCTACATATAGGGACATCACTTTGGATTTTTATTTTGATACCAGCAGGTATTTTAGCTGGCTTAAGTCTATCAAAGAAGTATTTCATAGATGTATAAACCAAATTATTTTCATTTTTGTAGGCATCTTCGCAACCTTCTATTTCAAGACCGCTTTCAATTTCTTCAACATAAAATTTATTATATATATTTAAAGCAATTCCAAGACAATCAAATCCTGGACCTATATTTGCACTTGTTGCAGGAACTATAATTTCTAACATAATAATCACCTATACCTTTAAGAATTTTGCTATAGCTATTTTTAATTCATCCTTTTCATAAATATCTTTATGTAGTATTTCTGCATTTTGAAGATTTCTAATAGGTTTTGGTATATCTACCTTAGCAATACTTGATAATCTATCTATTATGGCGAAATCATCAAGATTTCCAAAATTGGAGTCTATAGATTTTAAAACATCTTCAGAAAACTTAAATGGGCTTGCAGTACTTACAACAACAGTTTTTGTGTCATCAGAAGTTTCTTTTTTGTATTTTTCATAACAATTATATGCAACAGCAGTATGAGTATCGATTAAATAATTGTAATTCTTAAAGACATTATTTATCGTGTTTTTAACTTCTTCCTCATTAGAATATTCACCATAGAATGAAGTCAGATTCTTTTTCATATCTTCATTTATTTTATAAACTCCATCGTCATTAAGGTCAGATAGAAGTCTGCTTACAGTTTCAGTATTTCTATTTGATATTTCAAATAATAATCTTTCTAAATTACTTGAAATTAATATATCCATAGAAGGTGAAGAAGTCAATTTCAATGCTCTATTCTTATCATATATACCAGTTTTAAAGAAATCATAAAGCACATTGTTGTCATTTGATGCACATATCAATTTATTTATTGGAAGCCCCATTTGTTTAGCATAATATCCAGCTAAAATATTACCAAAGTTACCAGTTGGGACTACAAAATTTATTTTGTCATTTAACTTTATTTCATCACTATCTACCAATTTCATATATGAATAAAAATAGTATGCAACTTGAGGAAGAAGTCTTCCTATGTTAATTGAATTAGCAGAAGATAAGATATAATTACTATCTAATAGTTTTTCATTAAATTCCTTATCAGAGAAAATTCTCTTTACACCAGATTGTGCATCGTCAAAATTTCCTTTTATGCCAACTACATATGTATTTTTTCCAGTTTGAGTCTTCATCTGAAGTTTTTGCACTGCACTTACACCATCTTCTGGAAAGAATACAATTATTTTTATCTTGTCTATGTCTTTAAAACCTTCAAGTGCTGCTTTTCCTGTATCTCCAGATGTAGCAGTAAGAATTACAACATCTTTTTCTAAATTATCTTTTTTAATAGATGTTTTAAGAAGATGAGGCATTATAGTAAGTGCCATATCCTTAAATGCTAAAGTTGGACCATGATATAATTCCAAGAAATAAGCATCATTTACTTTATTTAATGGAGCTATACTAGTACAATCAAATTTTTCGTCATATGCATTTGTTATACAATCCTTAATCTCAGATTCAGTAAAATCGCATAAAAATTTGCTAAGTACAAAAAATGCTATTTGGGAATAAGTTAAATTTACTAAATCTATAAGTTCATTTTTTACATTTGGAAATTCACTTGGAATATAAAGACCACCATCGTTTGAAATTCCTTTTATTATTGCTTGTGATGCAGTTACTTTTTCTTTGGTGCCTCTTGTACTTGAATAATACATTTCTATAATCCTCCATATATTTTAAATTTTTAATTAGCTAATTAAACTAGATACAGAATATTTTAAAAACTGAATTTAGGTAATAAAAAAAGACCCTCATCCCTAAAAAAGGGACGAGAATCTGTTTCCCGCGGTTCCACCCAAATTGATTTTAAAAAATCCACTTGATACTTTAACGTAAGTAGTAAAACGTCTATTCTTACTAAAATCATAAGATAACTTCAGATAGAAGCTCCTAGGTAGTTTTCAATCTTTCTAGTTAAAGAAACTTTTCAGCTAATAGTTTCCTTCTCTGGTAACCGATTCAGATTTACTCTTCCTAATCAAAGCCTTTCAATATTCTTAATATTATTAATTATTCTAGAATATAAAACAGACAAAGTCAAGTATTAATATAAAAATTTGGAAAAATTATTTTTTAAAATGTAAAAAAATTGTAATCAAATTGACTTTTAATGGGATATTTTTTTAACCTTTTTAAATCTATAAAAACTTGGATTTTCATAGAAATGAAGGGGATTTTAATAAAAACTAATTAGAAGATAAGAGTTACATATCTGTAATATTACAATTTCATACTACACTAT
>NZ_JAGWCU010000026.1:0-53003 GCF_020657755.1 Clostridioides sp. ZZV15-6388
TATTTATTATTCCTTATTAGAATAATATCTTTTTTATTTTTATATACTTAATCGTTGATATTTCAGTACTTTAAAATAGAACATTAGCACTTATGTCAGTAAAATGTCAGTAAAATATTTTATCCACAAATTTTACATAAGTTTTCCACAACTTATCCACAAATTTATCCACAGAAATAAAAAGGTAGCTACTAATATAAGTGCTACCTTTTTATCTATTCCTATTCCTCATCATCTTGCCAACTTCTCACCCACTCCTCAAGTGCATCTAATTTGTCATTACTTATTTCTTCTCTACTATGTAGTTTTGAAATTAGATTAGAAATAGGATTATTATGTAAACCTCCAAAGAGTTTTTTAGTTTCTGATTTTAAATATTCTTTTTCTTTTATTAATATTGTATAATGTGTGTGCTTGCCTATTTTTTGAGAAGCTAAAAAACCTCTTTTAGTTAATCTTGATAAAAGTGTTAGTGTTGTAGTTTGTTTCCATCCATACTCTTGCTCCATCCAATCTGCAACATCTTTTGATATTACAGTTTTATATCCAGAATTCCACATATATTTCATAATCTTGAATTCTGAATCCGGCAATTTTTTATTTAACATAATATATCCCTTCTTTCTATTAAGCATGTAAAATTATTTTTTATAAATCTTGCATACTTTCTATAAACGCTTTTATTTCTTCTTCTGTCATTTCGTCTTTTCTATGTATAGTAGTAAATGTTCGTATAAAAAAGTTATCATACTCACTAATCTCTCTTTCTTCTTTTATAGCATTTAAATACTCTTTTTTAGTTACTAATAATTCATAATTAAAATTAAAACTTTCTATCTTCCTTTGCAATATTTTCATTTTCACTAATCTTTTTAGGAGAAGTTTTGTAGTACTTTTCCTCCAACCATATTTTTCTTTCATTACTACTATTATTTCTTTAGATAGAACAGACTTTTCCCTCCACATATATTCCATCAGCATTAATTCCCCTCTGCGTAGTTTGCTAACTACTTCTTGTTGCTCCATTTTATGTCACTCCCTCAAATTCAATTTAGCTTAGATTAATAATAGGAGCTTTTTAACACAAAAACTACAGGTAAAATTTACCATATATTCTACTGTTTTAGTTTGTTTTTATATATAAAAAAGATTATTCATATCCATAAATTTATTCAATTTTCAAACAATCTTGTTGAATAATAATTAATTACATTGTATTATTTTAGTTGTAGAATAAAACTAAATCAGCAGAATTAAAGAAACTTAGTTATGCAAAACTATAAGGATTAGCACTTATAAAATATCTTATAAGTTATGTCATCCAGTTGCCAAAAACATCTACTCTTTTTGTTTTTGTGAAAGTTTTTTAGGTAGGTAATAATATGTATACTTAGAGATAAAATATATCTCTAATATTCATAGTTTTATTTTTTCTTAAAATGCGATATAATAAAGATGTAAATTCGTATCAAAAACAAAAAAGAAACTACAATCTATTGCTCTAGAGCGAAGTTTCAAATTCAAAATAATTTAAGTAATGATTTATTCATTGAAATCGTCTTGATTGCAGTCAGGACGATTTCTTAGTTTATGTAAAGATTCTTTTAATCTATTTATAGAATCTAATAATCTTGTTATAGACTTTACTATTGTTGTAATAGATTTTATTACAATAGTAATATAATACGCTATAACAAGTATAAACATAAGTGTTTTCATATACTCACCCCCTTTCATACGAAGGTGATTTCTGAAAACTTTCGCCCTTAGATTGTAGCCTCTTGCAAGATTATTCTTGCATTTTAATTATAACATAATTTTACAATTATCAAATATCTATTCTCTGTCTTTTTTAATCTCAACTACATCATTTGGAGTACACTCAAAAGCTAAACATATCTTTTCAATTACTACTAATGAAACATACTCATTTTTACTTAATTTTGAAAGAGTTCCATTGCTTATATTAGCTCTTTTTTTAAATTCCATTTTTTTAATATCTTTATCAAACATCATTCTCCATAAAGGTTTATATGACACCATCTTATCACCTCTCTTAATTAAATGATAACATTAATATTTCTATAATGTCAAAATAAATTTCTATTTTATTAGAATTTTTTATTGACATATGCTCTATTTTATATTATATTTATAATAAATTAGAAATTATTTCTATTATATTAGAAATTATTCTAACAATAAAATTAAAGGAGTGTATCAAAATGATAAAATTTGAAGTAGGTAAAACTTATTTTGCAAAAAGTGTGTGCGACCATAACTGTGTTTATACTATAGAGGTTATTAAAAGAACTGATAAAACTATAACTTATAAAGAAGATGATACTGTTAGATGTGCTAAAATCCGTTTCAGTGATGATTATGAATACATAAGAGTAGGCAATCATAGCATGGCACCTAATTTCAGTGCTAAAGACTTAGTTGCAGGAGATAAAGAAAATGTATCTACCACAGAAAAATACTTCGTGATAAATCGCTACTATGATAATGGTAAAACTATTGCTTTTATAGAAATGAATAGCACTAAATATAAGACTGAATATATTAGAAACTTCGACCAATACGTAGATGAATTTTCTACATTAGAAGAAGCAGAAGAATGCTTACAAGAATATCTTAGTGCTTAAGGGGTGGTATAAATGTGTTTTAAAACTTATATACTGAAAAGAGCATTAAATAACAAACAACTAGAGATAACTCGAAGTTTTGACTTAGATAATCTGATTTATACTGCAACAGAAATATTGAAAGAGAATGAGATTGACTTGATAATTACAGATGAAAAAAACAATGTTGTTTGGAGAAGTGAAAAAAGCACTCCCCAGCAAGAGAATGCTTAGTTATAACTATAGAAGTGTATTGGCAGTACACTTCTATTTTTTTATTATATCATTAATTTTGTGTATGAAAAAGAGCTATTTAAATCAATTTTAAGGTGTGTTGAGTAAGGTTCTTGATAGTTTATATGCTAATGAATTTCAAAAAAATAAGCACTCCTTATAAAAAGAGTGCTTTGGTGTATGTTAATGTATATATCTAATACAATTATAACATGTCTTATGTTTTGGTATGATAATTTTCATTCGTTTTATTATTGCAACTTCTACTATAGTTTTCATATTTTAACATCAACTAAATGAATCTAATTAAGATTACTAGTTAATAGCCTTTTTGATTTCTTCATCTTCTAGTTTACAATCTAAAACTTTATTATTTAGGTTCAACAATAGAGTCTAGATAATCCTTAAATTTCTTCTGTATTAACTTTCTAGAATTACTAACAGAAGATTGATGTTTGTTTAATGCATCCTCAAGGATATCAATAGATTCATTTATATCACATCCATATTTTTCAAACATATAAATTATGTAAAATGTTTTTTGATCATAATATTCAATATGTTCTTTTTTGTCTTTATATATCTTTTCAATTTCAAAATAAAGATTACTATATCTTATTGCATTTTCTAATGTGAAATTTTCTCCTCTAAAAATTTCATCATAATATTCTTGAAATAACTTTTTCTTTTGGTTAGACGCTCTATCAGGATATCCATTAACCGAATATAGTATTTGAGCTAATCTTTCTTTTGATATTCTATTTTCATATGTATAATCATCATCTCCAATCATACCTGCTTTTCTAACATATAATATTCCATTTGCTTTGAAATATTCTTCAATTTGAATTTGTATGCTATCTACTGATTTCAAATCGGCTGGTGAAATTGAATTTTGACTATTCGTATACTCTGCTATTTCATTTTTTAATTCGCTATCATCCTCTATTTTAAATATTCTTACTAGAATAGAAGCTTCTCTCAATTTGATAAACTTCAAATCATCTTTTTCATTTTTAAAGAACTCATATATAGACCTTAATGTTTGTCCCCCATTAACAATTTGAAAACTTTCTATTTCAAATAGATATTTCATCCCACTATTTTTAGAATCACAACTTATATTTTTTGCAGTTACTGTTATACCATTATTAAACATAAAAAACTCTTTATGTTTGCTTTTTAATGTTTGTTCTATCTTTACATTATATTCAGTTTCTCCTAAATATCCTCTAACATTGTCGTATAGCAATGAATAGTCTAATTTCTTTTTATCAATTGAATAATCATTTTCTATAGAATAATTATCTCTGAGTTCTTGATCTGATAGTGTTATCCTTATTAAATCAAACAAAGACAATCTTACAATATAAGATTTTCTACTAGATTTCTTGTCTTTTTCATAACACAAAAAATCGTCCCCTGAAATCATAAATTTACAATTTTGATTCTCCTTCTTTACATTGAAAAAACCCATAATATCATCTAAAGAAATGTTAACTACTTTCATTCCATAGTTCTCTTCTAGAGTATTAATATATACATTAGAATTATTAGCATAACCTTTTGCTTCATTAGATACCATATACAATTTAATATTATATATATAATTACTATCCAATAATTCTCTTATTTTTTCTATACGAAATCTTACTTTATCGTCTAAATCACATAGCCTCTGATTATTTTGTATATACTGTAGAAACTTCATGCTAACAGATAAATCATTTTCACTTTTAGTCTTATCTTCATTAAACTTTTCTCTAAATTTAAAATTAAATAATTGTATTTCATCATCTGTTATATGTACTGCATCTATACCAAGATCATTTATTATTTCTCCATTTACAATTTTGTTATAATCAGTATCAATTATTATATCTTTTATATCATCAATATCTCTTAATCCAGTTATGTTTTCTAATATTAAATGATAAAATCCTAGCCTGGTTTTTTCACTTTCTTTTAACGAATCTACTTTTTTTATGCCTATATACTCAAACATTTTTCTACTGTATGTATTTACAATTTTAAAATCATTTATATTTGCCATAAATTCTCCTCTCAATTAACTCCCACTATTTACAACAATATTAAGTATAAGAATTTTATATACTAATAAGTTTTTTAGATCTAACTTCATTATTTTGAACTAAATATCAAATAACCTATAATAAAATTATATAGTTATATTTTATTGATATCAATTTTCTTTGATCTATTTCTACAAAAATCGTTCGACAAAATAATGAAAAAAATTTGATTATATGATATATAGAATATATTGGAGGTGACGAATTATGAATATATTAAAAAAATGGTTTAACTTAAAGAAAGAAAAAAAGGAAAAAGAATACTATTTAAAAAATTCTAACGATATGGATAACTTCAAAGCAGAGTATGAAAAAATTTTTAATTATTATAATTCAATGGAAAATACCATAAATGTTGAATTGGAACAATTAAGACTTGATATATTAATTAAAAAGCAGTCTAATCCTATATTCAGTATAGCTTCTACTTTTTTTGCTGCTATTTTATCATGCTTTTTTACTTTGGCACTTACTTCGTTTTCAGATTACTTTGAGAATATTTTAAAATTGTCTTTGAATTTGAAGCCAACAGTTATAAATGTAATACTTATAATACTTTGTCTTATTCCAGTTCTAATTAGTATATATTTTATAATTAAATTTATTATAGACATTAGTAATATGGGACTAGATATGGAGAAAAAAATCGAATTCTCACTTATTGCTCAACAAGTTCTTAATGATATGAAAATGGAACAATCAAAAAAAAAATGGTAACTATTTTTAGTTACCATTTCATTGAACAAACACCCCCTTCTTATTTATCTATAAAATCTAATGCTTTATAAAGTGTATCAAATCTATCATTACCTTTTATCATTGTGTATTTTTCTTTAGTAATAGAACTTATCTTATTGCATGCCCCTCCCCCTACGACATAAAGATTTTGCGTCTGACCAGGTACATAATCTTTTATATCACATACTCTACATTCTTCTTTCTTATAATTCCAACCAATAACCTCAGCTGATATTCTGTCAACCTCTCCATCATAGACTATTGTGTATTTTATCATACTATTCACACCCCCATCATTTTTTATCTTATCTTTAAAATCTACCCATAATTTTGGATTATCAAGCATCTTACGAGGACAATATTTTCTCTTAGCATCATAATGTCTAATTACTTTATCTGCACTAATATTTAAATCTTTCATGAGTTTTCTAGTTAAGTCTATTGCATTTTGTCTTGCTTTTGTGTAATTACCATCACGATTTACACATATTTCTATATTAATACTATTGTAGTTTGTAACTCCTGCAACTAATGCAGTTCCATAACTCTTGCCAACCGCCCAAGCACCATCCTTGTGGTCTAGTGTTTGATATATCATTTTATCATCAACATAATAGTGTACACTTGCTTCTAAGTTACCATTATTAAGTGCTTGTGCATGTCTTTTGGCATCTGCTCCCTTGTCCTCGTTATCAGTTTCATGGATTACTATAAACTTTGCATTGTTTTTGCTTGGATAACATTTTTTCTTTGTTAACATTTTTATTATATCTACCATTATTTATTTTCCTCCTTCAACTGTTTGTAAGTTTGATTTATACCTATTGATATACCCCAACAAATTACACCTTGTAAGACTGCATCAGCATTTAATCCCAACATCCATATTGAGAAACCTATACCAAGTATCAATAAGACTACTGGAATATACTTATTATCTAACTGATTATACTTCTTACAACCAACCCCTAAAACATAAAGAGCAGCAACTAAAATTAGTAACTGCTCTGGTATGAAACTTATTAAGTTATCCATCTTTTGTCCTCCTAATTAATTAAAATATTCCTCTCTGTATTGCAAATATAAAGAATCCTATTAGTGTTGTAATCATTGTTCCAATCAACCACTTGAGCATACTTGTAAGTGAGTTTAAGTTCTCACACAATGCTTTTAATTCTGCTTTAGATTCTATATTTGCTACCTTTAATTCGTCTATTTCATCATTATGTTTATTTATTGTTACCTCATGTCGTTTCAAATTATCTTTGAAAAGTTCTTCATTCATGAAAACCTCCTAATTAATTGAAATAAAAAAGAATTAAGTTAAAATAAACCTAATTCTTCAAAACTTTTTATAAATTACTTAAATTTGTATTGTTTCCGTCTTTTAATTCTTCAATTTTTAAATCAACTAACTTTAATATAATTTTATATTCTTCTATACTGTTAGTATAATAAGTACAAATAGATAGAGAAATAGTTTTTATCACAAGATAAATAAGAAATAAAACTACAATTGTACATAAAGCCATATAGAGAACTGTTTCTATACTTTTATTTTCAAATATAGTTTCTAATTTTTTATTGATTAGCATAATCCCAAAAACAACAGCTCCAATTGGCAAAAATTTTGAAATAATACTATCAAATATATTTGCGGATAATGTGTTTTCTCTTGACATAATTTTTAGTTCATATTTAAGTCTTATAATTTTTAACTGAAGTATATTTTCTTCGTTTGTATTTATAATATTTAATCCATCCTCTATAAGTTTAAACTCTTCCTTTATCTTTTCTACCCTATTATCTTCTAATTTTATAACTCCATTAGGATATAAATTCTTAATCATATTCCAAATATACTTAACTATATACCTAATACCATTTGCTATATACCGAATTATATTCATAGTATAATTTCTCCTTAACATTTTTATGAATCTTAAGAAAATACTACAATATAAAAGTTTTAAAATCAATAAAATTTCTGAACTATATAGAATAAATTTATTATTTTTCGTATCTGTCATTTTTTATATATTATAATCACTCATTTAATACTGTTTTTTGTATTAAAAAAGAACCACCTATATAGTTAGTTCTACTCCTTCTACTACTCCGCTTTCTCTAATTATATAATCCTCTACAGCTTTTCTGTAATCTGTATTAGTCACGTCATCTAATTCAAACTCTCGATTTTTCAAAGGGTTTAATCCTTTATTTAGGATTCTCTCTGCTAATATTCTTACTACAACATTATTTATATTCATTATAAAATTCCTCCTACTTTCTCATTTTCATTTAGTAATAATTGATTTTCTAACTCTTGTATTCTTTTTTCTTCTTCACTTAAATAGATTGGAATTTCTTTTAAAATAAGTTCTTTTGTTGTTGAGTTTATAGATTCTATATACTGTTTACTATAGTCTATACTTCCATATTCAACATCTAAGAAACTTAACTCTGTTATGCTGTCATGTGGTAATACATCACCTGTTGCTTCTCCAGTTTGTAAAAGTATTTTACCAGTTTGGTCATAAATAATTCTATTTGCTCTATTCATTTAGTCACCTCATTTATTTAAATTTTATCGCATGCCATTTATATGCTCTAAAATTATTTAGAGTGTTTAATGCAGGTACTCTAACTCCAGTATTATCCATCGAAACATGTTTTTTGCCAAGGGTATATAAACTTCCTCGTAAATTAAAAGATTTATCACTATAATTCTTGCCAAAAGCAATATTAACTACAAATCCCGTGTTATTAGAAACTAAAAAAGTATTTTTAATTGCAAAAACAAAATATTTATAAAAAGCATCCGAATGTGGCTCATATTCACATTCAGCAAAAAATATATCAGGAATAAATCCAATTCCATTTAGTTCAAGCCAATATGGATTCTCTTCTTTAATGGTATGAGAAGTATTAGGGTCATATACACATGCAATTAAGGAAGAATTTTCTCTAGCATAAGTAGTCCCATTAGCATATTTATATTTAGAGTTTAACTGACTTATAGTATTATTAGCTTGCATCAACTGGTTCATCAAATCCTGTAAACTAGCATCTCCACTATCAAATGATGCTTTTATTTTCTCTGATAACTCTACTAGTGTATTATTTAAAGATGAATCTATATTCTTTAATGCTAAAGTATTTATAATACTTGTTTTACCACTTTTAAATGTATTTTTAATTTCTATCCATTTGTTTGTAACTTCATCTGTTGTAGAACCACTTGGAAGAGGTGCAATTCCTTTGCTTATACTTAGTACCTTTTCTACTGTAGCATTATTACTGTCTGTAACAACTATTTTAAGAGTGTGTAGTGCATTATCTTCTAATGTATAGTTAATTGTTTTCTCTTCTGTTAAGTCTGTTGTTATAGTTTCTTTTAATACATCATCTATAAAGTATTCTATTTTAGTTAATAGTGTAGGGTCTGTGTGGTCAGCTTTAAACGTTGCTTGTGTGGAGTTATAAGAGGATACGGTTAAAAAAGGTAATGCTTGTAGTAATGTTATTAGGGCATAACCATAAGCACCACTAGTATTTCCACCTGGTGTCATAACTATGTTATCAAAATAATATTCAGATGTTGGTGTGTAGCCAACAGGCTTATAACTATTTTTTGTTAATATATAGCCACTTCCTCCACCAGCTGCACCACCACCATTCATACCCGCACCACCAAACCAACCACCTCCACCACCTTCACCAAACGAATCTTTAACAGAACCTCCTTTTCCAAAACTTCCGTTTTCTGTGTTTACACGACCAATACCACCTTGAAATTGAGTACCGCCAGGACGATGTCTGTCGTTAGCACTATATCCAGCACCTCCTTCTAATCCTCCTCCTGCACCACCAGTATAAGAATATGAACCTCCTCCGCCACCTGCAACAATTATTCTAGATAAAAGACTTTGCTCATTATCCCAAGCACCTCCAACAAGTCTTATATCCGTAGCACCACCACCGTACATAGAATAATAAGTACCCATAACCTGTTGATTTAAGTAACCTTTACCACCACCATTAAAACAACTTTTAGTGTTATTATTCGTAGATGAAGAAGCATAACCACTTTCGCCGACATAAATATATAATGTAGTTTGTTTTTTTAATGTAATTTCACCTTTAGAATATCCGCCTTTAGCATCAGTATACCAAGAAGAATTGTTGATACCTCCAGAAGAACCCCAACATTCAAATTTATATTTACCGGGTTTCAATGTAACATTTTGTGGTGAACCATTATAACCAAAATTCCATACTGTTTGCATTTTCTCACTCTCCTCTCTTATATAGGCAACATATCATTTTGTATAGATATATTAACCTCGTTAAAATTTTCTATCTTTCTAACAACTTCATCAATCGCCCCTTGTACATTTGTAGCAGTAAGTTTACTTGTAGCATTATTATAACTTGTTTTTTCTGCTGTTGTTTCTATACTATCTACACTAGTTTTTACCTCATTCAATGCACCAACAAGACTAGTTTTATCTGTTGTAGTAAGTTGTGTTGTATCCCCTATTTTTCCATTTAACTCTGTTTTAGCAGTTTCTATGTTGCTTGTTAATTCTGTTTTGGTTGTATCAATTTTAGTGTCTAACTCTTGTATGTCTTTTAAAGTTGCTAAAATTACTGTTGGGTCTACTTTCAAATTTACACTTGAAGTATTAGAAACTACTAAAATAATTTTTATAACTAAGTCTTTTACACTCCCTGAGTCAGCAGTTGGTTTGTATGTTTCTGGATATTTAGATACTGCAATTAGTTGTTCTTTTGAATCAAATATCCCTACTTCTCTTATCATAAAGCCACCCACACTACCTGGGATTACAGTTTCTATTACTATCCAGTTTGGATTTTCTTCGTCTATCTTTACATTATTTATAGAACCTTCCCAAACTACGTTTTTTAGAGAAGTTTGTTCTTCCGTTGGATTATATTCTGCCCCTGCTCCGTCACCAAGCTGTAATTTAACTAAATCTACTTTATTGCCTAAAGCTGTCGCATTTGCAATAGATGCCTTTCCTATCGTTGTCAAAAGTGTATAATATTTTTGTTCTGCCAACCTATACCACCTCCTGTCTAGGATATAATGTTACTTTTTCCATACTTCTATCATTACCTGTAGCTATTGTTAATTCTCCAAAACTTTCAAAGTTTGTTGGAGTATATGGATATATAGTAACTGTTTCACCTGTATTCATTGTAGAACCTGTAAACATAGAGTTTTGGTTAAATAAAACCATCTCAAACCTATGTTCTAAATGTGCAGGTTTTATTTCTTCTATTTTCTTGTCTAATTCTAAAATAGTGTTATAACTACAATTATTTGTTATAAAGCTAAGTGTAAAACTAAATAGATTACTAAATACTTCTACATCAACATTAGTCTTTGTATAAGCCTCTCCTATAGCTTTTATAACTTCTATAGTAGTTGTACCCTTACCACGCATTTTCGCTTTTATATTACTTCTTCTATCTTCTATACTTAAATCAAATCTATTTTTAATAGATAAAATATTTTCCCAGTAATCAAGTCCCCAGGTGGCTGTATCAACAAAGAATTGGTCAAAAGTATCGTCATACGTTTCTCTAAGCGTCTCCAGTTCTATGTCATAAGCTTCTTGTATTTTTCTAGTAATATCATTGTTATAAAAAGAAGGTAGCTTATCAATTAATTTCATTAAACCACCTCGCTAAATTCTAAAGTTGTCACACTTGGTACTTTGTCCTCTTCAAATACTATATTTTCAGCTTTATTATTTAAAATTAAGTTGCTAAAGTCATGTAGACCTTCAATAGATGCAAGTATTGCACTTACTTTAGTGTAAATTATTTCTTTATTAACATTTATTAAATAGCCATTAATGCTTTCTAAAAAACTTTCTTTTACAAAATCTAGTGTGTATCCTGCTTCTAGTTTTATAGTTGCACTTATGCTTATATTAAGTGGCGAAGGTGTTGCGACTGTTAATGTACATCCTATTGGCATTTCTGCCTCGATATGTTCTCTACATCTCTCGATTATTTCTGCGTCTACTGCTTGATTATTTTGACCAAATAAAAGAACTTTAACTGTCCCAGCACCATTCCATCTTGGATATACCTTTGCATTATATACACCTTCAACTTCTAAAGCCCACGCTTCATAATGTGCCTTATTTCCACTTGTAGCTTGATTTTTCTGTATTTTATAGAATCTCTCTTTTAATTCCTCATCTGTTTCTATTTCTGTACCACCTTGAAATGCTAAATTATTATAAATTCTTGTTACTCCAGCTATTTCGTCTTGTAACTTAAATTCAGTACTTGCAGGCATATTATATCTAATACCAATTTCTAAAGCCTGTACAGGGCTTGTATTTTGTTCGATTTCCGAACTAATTTCTATATCTTTGATTACTACAAATAATAACTCATTGTAAGAAATTATTGTTCCGTTTGGAATAATTGTTCCAGTTTTTCCTTCAAATATTACCTCACCTATTGCCTCTGTTCCAAGTTTTCTATATACTCCAAACTCATTTACTCTCTTATCAAGAAAATCATCGAAGTTATCTTCTATAAAAGCTTTCTTATGAAGATATGAAAGTTCTATATAGAATTTTGCTAATTCACTATTAACAGGAGATATCATATCACTTAAAAAAGAGCCTTCGCCCTTATAAACATTTAGGTCTATATTGGATAGAGTTCTGTTTTTAACAACATCATATGTTTGACTACTATACATTAACTTCCACCTCCCCATAAATCGTTGAAATTTGTATATCTACACTTAGTAAATCATCTATGAATTTTGTATTTGCAACACTAACATCTAATATATATGGATTAACTAATAAAGACTCTTTTATATATCTACTAGCTTCACTTTCTGTAAGACCTTTACTATATTTCTGCCCTATTAGTTCAGATAATTCAGTTCCATAGCCCCAGCTATAAATTTCATGTTCATACCTATTGGTTTTAATACATTTGTACACCCAAACTTTAATAGCTTCATTTCCTTCAACAATCTTAAAATCTCCATTTTCTAAAACAGGCTCATCTTTTTCAAAATTCCAAGCCACTTCACGAAAAATCGGTAATTCTTCAGTTTTAGGTAAGATATAATCCTCTGGAACACCTATAAAAGGAAATATTGTACTCATTATAAGCTCACCAACTTACTTACAACAGCAAATTTATCACCTATTTTAAACATTATAACCATGTTATCTTCCTCAAAGGTATCTATAAATGGATTTTTTACTTTATGTTGGTGTTCTTGATTCGTTTCTGTGTTAAATGTTTCTATCTGTCTATCAAGCATCCAACTATCTATCAAAATATCTTCTTTTTCTAATATGATGCTATTTGTCTCTATTTTTAAATCTGGTAATTTACTTTTAATTTTTCCAATAAAAAAAGAAGGTTGATTGTGATATTTTCCTTCTTCTCTTATTATTCCTATAAATTCATTTATTGGATTAGCCACTATATCACCATCCTTATAATACTCTCCTTGCTGTATTAAAATCTTTTCTACTGCTTAATTTTCGTATTCTAACATTTTTTCCGGTTTCTGGAGCCTCAATAAACTCTCCGTTTCCAATATAAAGTGCAACATGGCTTATAGGATTTTTAAAGAATATTAAATCTCCCGCTTGTAGATTATTTTTTTCTACTTTTTTACCTTTTGTTGCTTGCTGTCTTGATGTTCTTGGCAGATTAACATTAACTTTCTTAAAGCAATATACCATTAACCCCGAACAGTCAAAATTACTAGGTCCATTTCCACCCCATTTATAAGGCTTCCCTAGGTGTTTTTTAGCTTCTGCTATTACTGTACCTGCTTTTCCTGTCGCATTTGTATATCCTGTGCCATCTCCAATTATTATGCTTCCTTTTCTTCTTCCAAAATCATAACATTCTTTTTCGCTAGACATTAGTATATCTATTTTATATACTCCATTAACTACTTTAATGACTCCTCCTCTATCCGTTACTGTATAGGTTTTACCATCTATTTTTGTCCCTGCACATTTTGCTTGAATTTTTGTCTTAAATTTAAGTTGGCTAGGTGCAGCACAAGTGTTATTACTTGGTACAAGCTTTTTATTGTCCATTGCTTGATAATAACCGCCTTGAAGCGGGTCATTTGAAGGATAATAAGCTGTAAATTCTGCTTTTACTTCTTTTCCATTCAAAGTACCTTCGCCACTACTAAAATCTGAACTTTCTTCCTTTTGCTCGTCTTGTCCTGCTGTCTTTTCATCCATAATATTTTGGAAGTTTAAATCTAAGTCTATCTCATAATTTCCGTTGCTATCCCAATTATGTTTATCTGTGTCTATATAAAATAATCCAACTAAACCAGTATAAGAATCTTTTACTTTTACCCCTCTACCAGTTATACAACTTACGTCACCATATCCTTTCAGATTGCAAGTCTGCTCTATTCCTTTAAATTCGCTTTCTATATCTACAGTACTATTTTCTTGTTGCTGTATAACTTTTTGCATGATTACTCCAACATCTTTAAAGATTTTATCGTCTACCTTTTCACTAATCTTATTACCATACTGGTCTACAACTAATACCTTGTTTTTTACATTCTCCATACTTTCTGAGAAGCTTGTGTTAATAAGATTAGCCCCTTCTTCAAACATAACATTTAGTGTAATAGTCCCTTTTTCAATGACATTAAATTTATCTATATTAGCTTCTATCATGTACTTTTTCTTAGTTGTCTTACTAGCTTCTGTATATGCACTCATTATAGTGTCATAACCAGTTACACCAATAAACATCTTAGTGTATTTAACATTAGTCTTAGGTATGTTTCCGACTGCAAGTTTATTGTCATTAAATACTTGTTTCGCAATGTCTTCAACTAACTTGTCTTTAAAGTTATATGACACTTCGCTTTGAGTAAGTAAAAACCCCATATCTTTAGATACAAAACTAATACTATTGTTGCTAGAGTCTTTAGACCTATTAATTATCATTCCTCGATAGATTTCTTTCTCATCTACGTAGAAACAAACTGTACTAGCTATAGGTATATTAATTTGCTGAAAGTTAACATCAGAAGCTGACTGTACTATAGAAAACTCTAATGTCCTTGATGGGGACTTATAATCACCTGACCAAGTTACCTTTTCTACTATGTCAGTTATATTATAGATAGCTCCATTTTTTATATGGACCTGTAATTTTATATTATTAATCTAAATCACCTTCTTGTCTTTTCGATTTATAAGTGATTAATTTATGTTAAAACCTTTAAATGGAGATAATTTTAAATCAGTCAATTTACTTAACTTTAAAAAAGTATCCCAAAAATCTGATTCTCTATTATCTCCAAAACATTTATCTAAGTATTTGCAATCTGTACAAGGGAAATCTAAGTCTTTTTCATTGTGCATGAAGCTTTTTATAGCTCCAATTTGTATAAACTTACCTATGCAATACAAGTCTTTTTCTGAAAGTTTTATTTCTTCTTGCATAATAACACCTCTTTCACATTTCTAATCTGTAAAACCTGTACCTGGACATATTCTTACTCCTGTAATTTTTGATAATTTTGTGAATGTGTCCCAGTGCGCATAACCATATCCACTTTTAAAACATTCTCTTTCATACTTGCAAGTTTGGCAAGGGTCTAATATATCATGTTCTTCTCTAAAACATCTCTTTATAACGTTTATTTGAATATGTTTTGCCATACAATATAAGTCTTTTTCTGTTAAATCCTCTTTCGTTAGACCATAGTTTTCTGGTATTATTCTTACTTTCTGCAACTCTATCACCTCGCTTAAGGAATTGTTAACACCCAACCGTCCTTTATTAAGTCAGGATTTTTAATTAACTTTTTATTAGCATCATAAATTTTCTTCCACAAATCCCCATTTCCATAATATTTTTTTGCAAGTGACCAAAGACTATCTCCTTTACCTACCTTATGAGTTTTTTGTTTATTTTTAACTTCAAATCCTTTTGTAAGCGGTACATCTTTTGATGATGATAAATCTGTATTTGTACTAACTTTAGGTATCTGTATTCTTTTATATTCTTTTAAACTTAATGTAAAATACACATCCCCTGTACAATCTTTTTCTTCATATTGAAAATCTGTTATAATACATTCAAAATTTATATTCGTTTCTGTAATTGTAAATCTTAATATAAAACCTTCATTCATCCATCTTTGAATTTTATTTACACAGTCATATGGTGATGGGAAGCCTGTATAATCACAGTAACTAGCTTCATTCTTAGGAAAGAAACTAGATATTTCTGTAGTTCTTAAGCCTACACCTCCAAACACTGCAATTTCCCCTGTTTTCAAGACATTTGAGGTATTTACTATTGCTTTACTGTTTATTTCAAAAGAAGATGGAAAAACAGGAAATCTAAAGGTGTCATTTGCTTGTCTAATCCATATTTCCAATTACATCACCTCTATATCTTTTCTAAAGATATTAAAAACTTAGCTTCATCAATTATAGTTTTTTCAAAAGCTTTATCCAAATTTTCATACCTAGAAATATCTTCTTCGTGGTTTGAATACTCATGTATATCTTCAATTAAATCTTCTTTTGCTTGTATTAAAAAACTTAATCGTTTTAATGAGTTAATAAACTCTATATCTTTGCCTATCATAATCACCTCATAATAAAAAGCACTTACATGTTTGCAAGTGCTTTCTGTATATTATAAATTTAATAATTCTTTTTTCTTAGCATTAAATTCTTCTTCTGTTATTGCTCCCATGTCCAACAATTCCTTTAATGTTTTTATTTGCTCTAATGAACTATTACTTTCTGTATTTTTTTCTATACTATTTTCATTATTTCCATTTTGAATTATAGATAACATAGATAATATTTGTTGTGCAGAATCATATGCATTTTTATATATAAAAGAATCTGTTTTTGTTTGTGTTGTAATCAAATTGATATATACATTTGGATAATTTAAGTTATTAAGTGTTATTTTTATTTTGAGACTATTTACAACTGTCTTTGTCTTCTTTTTCCCTGTTACACCTCCAACTACAGCTCCTACTCCTCCAAATAACACTCCCCCTGCTATTGCTTTGCCTAAACCACCTTTTATTATACTTTCTTCATCTTCTACTAGTTCATATTCTACAATCTCATCAAAAGAAAAAATTTTAGGGTTTATTTTTTTCCCTATAGAACCATCTGGTATTAGACATTTTCTTTGTACTTCATCAATTTCTAAATAAACAGATACTTGTTTTGTAGTGTTGAAGTTATCTAACTCATCTAGATTATTACCTCTTTTTTCAAGAAGACCTAGAATGTCCTCCTTTGTAACTTCTTTATTTTTTTTATTTAAAAATGCTGAACCAAAAGCAGGATTAAGGACATACTCTATTCCTGTACATCTTTGCAAACATTTTTTACATACATATCCATCTTTAATTTTCAGATTTTTAGTTTTTTCTCCACATATTACACAATTTTCTTTAGAACTAAATAATGCCATATATTTATCCCCCTAAAATATAATGATATACTACGATTATAGCACATACTCACATATTTTAGAGTTCTATGTTTCTATACACCACCTGCTAAATTTAACTTTATTTCATTAACTAACATCTTAGTTAATTTAGTCATATCAGCTTCTTCTTTAACTGTAACACCACCCCAATTTATATTTATGGTAATATTATTACTTTCTTTATTATTAGTAGTTTTACTATCAGTTTTATTGATGGTATTTTGCTGAGTTCTTTGTGTTATAGCTTCTTTATACTTACTTGTATAGTCACTTTCTTCAATTTCTTGTGGTTTATACATTCTCTGAGTTAAATTACTAACTACATTGTCAATATTGCTCTTCAAACTTGGTAATTCTACTTTTATACCTTCCCAAATTCCTAAAGGAAGGAATCTACCTACTAAATCTCTTAATTTCCAAGAAGGGGAATGTACTCCAAATCCATTTTTAAATCCATCTATTACACCCTTTGCAAAATCATTTACTTTTCCTTTTAACCAGTCACCAGCTCCAGTTATACCATTCCACAACCCTTTAACAACATTTTTCCCTATGTCCAAAACTTTTTTAGGTAGTGATTTTAAAGTGTCCACCACTGTGTCAACTAACTTTTTAGCTCCTTCTCTGCCCTTAGTAGCCATTTGACTTCCCCAACTTGCTACTTTTTGTACTGTGCTTACTAGCCAAGTCCAGATACGGCTAGGCAAAGTTTGGAAAAATACTACTATATTGTTAATAATCATTCTAGCGTAGATTTGAGCATATGCTATCATAGCCATACCCCATTGACCTATTTTTTGTACTGTGCTTACTAGCCAAGTCCAAATTTTATTAGGTAATTGTGCAAAAAATGTGCCTATATTATTAATCCATATAGGCACATTTGTAACTAGGTAAGTCCAAACAGAAATACCCCAAGATATTATTTTCCCTAATGCAAATCCTAATCCATAACCAATTTTTGCAGGTAATTGTCCAAACCACACTCCAATGCTATTAATCCACATTGGAATTGTTTGCGTGAAGAAAGCTACAATAGCATTCCAGCCATTTATAAATGCTTGTTTTATATTATTCCACATTTCTCCAAACCATTGTCCTGCATTTGAAAAACTGGTACATAAATCATTCCAAGCTTGTGGAATAGTTTGTGTAAAGAAATTACATATACCACCCCAAACTTTTGTGGCTGTTTCTTTTATATTATTCCAAGCATTTATAACAAAATCTCTAAAACCCTTGTTTGTATTCCACAAGACTACAAGACCTGCAACTAATGCGACTATAGCAATTATAGCAACACCAACTGGTCCTCCTAGTGTAGCTAAAGTAGCACTCCAAACTTGTGTTACACCTTGAGCTATAGTCATCTCTCCAGTTAAAACTCCAACTAAAACTTGAAATCCACTTAATACTGTGCCTGCTTCTGCCATGCCAACCATGTAAACCCGCACTGCCAATTTAGCCGCAACCCAAGCTTTTTTTAATGCTACAATACTTTTAACTGCACTAGTCATAATGGAAGCTGTTTTTATACTAACAAAAATACTAGCGATAGTAGGTCCATTTTTAAGAACCCAACTAAGACTCTTAATCATAGTTGGCAATGCCTTTGTCGCAACTTTTATAATCGTAGATGTTAAATCCCCAAAAGATTGTGCAATTTGAGAAACACCCGCTTTAAGTGACCCACTTGAAAATTGTTTATCTAAGTCACTTAAACATTTTATTCCTGTTTCAGTAGCATTTTTAAGAGGTTCTTTTAGTTTACTATATATCTCTATACCTAGATTTTTAAAACTTTCTTTTAATATTCCCACCTTAGATTCTAATGTATTAGACATCTTTGCATATGCACTTCCAACAACATCAGCTTGAGTGGACATAGCTTTTAAATTGTTCGTATATTGTTCTGAATTTTGACCACTAAGTGCAAGTGCAGCTTTTCCTGCTTCAAGGCTTCCAAACATATCTATTAAAGACTTTTTGTTCTTTTTAGCACTATTATCCATTAAATCAAGCACTGTGTTAAGTGGAACTCCTGCTTGCATCAAATCTTTGAAAGATTTACCAGCATATTTAGTTCCTTTTGCTGCTTCTAAAAGTGCTTTATTCCCAATTGTGCCACTCTTTCCAAGTTCAGCAATTAACCCATTTAGTTGTGTGACAGCTTCGGCTGTTGGTGTTCCTTGTGCTGTCATATTGGCAAGTGATGCTCCTACTTGCTCAAAAGAAACACTCATAGCCGAAGAAGTTGGTGTTACGCCCGCAAGTGCGCTTCCTAGCTCATTTACAGTAGTAATACCTTTATTTTGTGTCTGCATCATAATTTTGTGAACTCTATCAGTTTCAGATACATCCATCTTGTAAGCATTTAATACTTTTGCTGTTGCTGTTAAAGCTGTATCTATATCTGTAAATCCTGCTTTAGATAATTTAGCATTTTTAGTCATAAAGTCCATTGCTGAACCCATATCTTTTGTCACAGGAATACCTGAAGATAAAGCATTATATAAACTTTCGCCAATAGAAGATGCCGCAATTCCTGTATTTTTAGATAACTCTAATACTTTATTATTCAAGTTTTCTGTATCTACTTTAGTGTCTCCAAACATTGTCGAAGTTTTTGTCATTGCAGTTTCAAATTCTGCACCTGCTTTAGATGCAGAAACTAATCCTGCTCCTATTCCAGTCACAATCCCTACTCCTGCTATTTTAGCTGCATTGCTTACTTTTCTAAATTGTTCTTGTAATCTTTCTTGTGCTTGTGATGTAGAATTTGTTTGACTTTGAAGGGCTCTAGTAGCATCTCTAACTTGTCTTAGCGTCCTACTAGCTTCATCTCGCATTCTTATAACAGCTTCTAAAGCTCTACTACCTGCTGACATACTCTACAGCCCCTTTCCAAAACTCTCTATTTCTTCTATTTTTTCTTCTATTTCTTGGTGCATAAAAGCTTTAACTATGTGTTTTTCTCCATATTTAACTCTATAAAAAACAGATGGCATCATTCCTTTGTACTTAAATAATAAGTACATTAAATTAACTTCACCATCTGTTTTTATTAGTTTTTTATTTTTTCTTCTATTCTTTTATCTTTTTCAGAATTAGATTCGCTATATCCGTTTAACTCACATATTTTGTTATATAAATCATTTATTTCACCTGCTAACAACATTTTTCTTAACAACTCTCTTGGTGTTGGAGATTTAAAATGCTTTAATAATTCTTTATCTTTAAATGTTTTGCAAGAAGCTAATATAATATTTGTTTTCATTTTAAAATTATCTAAATCCTTTAACGAACCATTCTCTATTTTCAGTCCACTTGACTGTAATTCGTCAAAAGTTTCGGGTTCTAATGCTGTGCATTCAAAAGGTAACTCTATACCTACTTTTTTACAAAATATTTTATATGTCATGCTTGGCATTTTAATTTCGCCTGCATCCATTTTGAGTAATAATTCTACTATATTTTTTACTTCTGTTACTTCTTTTTTATCTACTATTTCCTTTTCTAATTTATTTTCGCTCATATTAATTCTCCTTTTTATTATTAATTATTTTTTATGCTGCATCTAATATCTCAAAATCTTCAAAAGTGAAAGATGCTTCAATTTCTCCTTCTTTCCCATTTTCCCAATCTATAATTGACAACCCATCAAAGGAAACTCCTGTTAAGGAAATTCTTTCCACTCCTTTAGCATCAGGGTCAGCTAGTTTACTTATAATAGTAAATTTAGGCTCTCTACCTTCTTTTATAATTTGAGTTATATACTTTAACATGTTTGAATCTACATGATATAGAGTTATAGAGCCTTCCGCACTAGCACCTATCACTTTTTGACCTTTTATCATTTTTCTAGGTCTAACTATTTCAGCTTTATCTAGTTTTATTTCAGCTTTCAATGCTTTACACTCTGCTATTTGTATCTCATTTAACCAACATTCTCCGAATGTTCCATTTATTACGTTTTTACTTTCAAAACTTGTAGCCATATTTTCACCTCTTTCTACATTTGAACTCTTATATTTATATCTTCCATTGCATCAACTAGTTTTAGATTTATTAGGTAAAATCCGTTTGAGCCAGTATTAGCTTCTTTTATTTCATTCTCTTTCATTTTACTAACATCTACTTTTTTGCTTTCTAAGTATTCTTTTTGCTTTTCTATATCAATTTCGACTGTAAAATTAGAGTCAATTAATTCTTGTTTTGCTAATTCAGTTAAATAAGATTGCACCGCAACAATAAATAAACATTTGTTGTCATAAGTGTTTGGACATTTACGCAAATACTTTTCTACATAAATATTTTTTATATCTTTGCTTATTAAATCTTTTATATCAACAAGTTTGATTTTTTGAAACATTTCTCCTTTTTCTGCTGTTAGAGTTGTAAGAGAATTTACACCTCTAGCAACCCTTATAGCCCCTGACAATCTTCTTAGTATTAATTCTCCCGATTGTACTTTAGCGTCTGCACTAGCTTTGTCTATCTTTGTAATAGATTCAACTTCATCAAGAGGTGCATAAGTAATTGACTGCGTACTTGGAGTAGATGCTATAAGAGAAGCGATACGTGGTGTATATTTCTCTGCTGTTATTTCCTCCCCACTAATTGTTACATTTTCAGTAAAATTTATGACTGCTTCATTATCAGCTTTAATATTTGCTAATACTGCCTTAGCTTCTGTACTTTCTTCTTCTCTTATCTTCTTTATCCAAGTTACAATTTTTGTTTTTTCTGCTTCTTCTGACTCGGGCATACATAAGTAATTAAATTCTACAGATTCTAATTCTTCTAGTATATCCTCAACTTTTCCATCCTCTGTGAAAGTACTTATAATAACTTTACTTGGTCTTAACACCTTCTCATTATCAGTAGCCCCTACAAATCCATATTTAACATATTTTTTATTATCATCACTTAATGAAGTTGGTATATCATCTTCGCTTGTAAGCTCTTTATACATCTTTGTTGTATCTTTCAATATAATTGCTACTATTCCAGCTCTGGAACGCTGTATAAAGCTCGTAGCCAGTTCTTTAAATTCTATATTTATATTAACTAATCCAGCCATTTAATCACTCCTTTCTTTAAATCTCATATTTAGTTCTTCCATTAATTCGTGTTTTTCTTCTTCAAAATAAATTTGTTCATGATAATTTATAGATATAAGAAATTGAACATAATTTCCTATTTCATCTTTTTCTATACTTCCATTTTTCTTACTGAAAGTTAAATATCTATCTTTTATTTTTATATTTCTAGTGAATATGTTCTCTAATTTATTTAAAATATCAAATAAATGTGTTTTTTTCTTTTTCAAATTAGGTAAATATTTTATATCAACTAAAAAGCTTTTTATATCAGTTCTTTTAGTCGCTATTTGTGTTTCTTCAGGTATTATCTGCACAAAAAAATAAGGCTCTTTATTGTCTTTTATGTTATATTCTCCTGCAACTATAGTTTCTTCAAAATTATTATCTATAGTTTTAGTAAATGAATCTAGTATTTCATTATAACTTAGCAACACACCACCTCTAGTTCCAAAAATCTATTATTATCTGATTTAATTCATCATCAATTATACTACTCATTTCATCAACGCTTCTTGCCAACATAAATACACCTGGTACAAAGCTAATTCCGTTAGGCTTAGGTCTATAGTTTTCGCTAGTTCCTGTTCCTTGCCTAGTTCTATGACCATATTCTAAATGATAAATGTATTCAACATTATTTGATACTACACCCTCAAATAGATTAAGCTCTTTATACTTCCAGCTCTTTCTAGCTGTTCCTCCATCAACTTTAGCAACTGGTGTTTTAGGTTTTACTTTTCTAAGCAGTTTATTACCTATATTGTTCTTAGCTCTTCTTAAGTTCTTTGACATTTCCCTTCCTTCTCTTTCTAAATCTCTTATTAATGTGTCTAGACTGTTAAATTCTATCATTTAATATCTTTCCTTTAGGGTCAAATTGACTTGTAAGTGGCTTGAATAAGGAAATGGTTTAGATGCAATAAAAGTTTCTACATTTCCATTTTCTAAAGTTATATCAAGTATATCTCCAACTATCAAATCTACTTCGGGTCTGCAATATAATTCAAACGCTGAAATAGAATTTGTTATATCTGTATCCACGATATTAGGTATATTTCCATTTAAGCCACAAGGCACACCTTCTGCAATTACAACATTCTCGTTAAAATCTGTAACTCCTGTGTCTTCATTTTTAATACTTATACATCTTCTTATTGTCATTTTACAAAAGTAAGTCAATGCTAATATATCTGCTTCTGCCATGTTACCACTTCACTTTTCTAAAATTATTTAAAATATTCTTATCCTTTTGAGATAGTTTTATTTCCATTAATTCATCTGTTGTTTTAGCTGTTGCAACATTATAATTTACAGAATAACCACCACGAGAAATTGAGCTGATTTTTCCATTATCAGCACTACTAACTAATACAGTCTCTTTTAACTTAACAATAACTTTATCCTCTACAATACCTTCAAGAGTAGAATTAAGTGTTTCTATATTGCAGTATGCAAGAACTAGAGTAGTGTATTTTTTAATGTACAACTCTATTAAACTATCATAAGTATCATCTTTTAAATTTAAAATTAATTTTATATTATCTAGCATTTAATCACCTCAAAATAAAATAGAGAAACTAAATACTATTTAATTTCTCTATTAATTCATCTTTTTTTAGTTTTGAATAACCTTCTATGCCATTTTCTTTTGCTATGTTTCTTAATTCTTCAAGAGTTAAATTTTCTGTATTAATACTTTTCTTATCTTCTAGTAACTTAAATCCATCATACATTAACTTTTCTTTTTCAGATGTATCATTAACTATTCTTTCTATGTTATCTCTTATTAATCTATACATAATTTATCTCCTTTTAGGCTGTTGGTTTAGCATCCTTAAAGTTAGCATATACTAAATTAGAATTTAGATTAGTAACCCATAACTCGTGGTATCTTCTATAATCCATAGCCCAAGAATTACCACCTTGATAAGTTAAAGGGTCAAATATTCTCATTTGGTCTTGCTTTGTAACAGCGATAGGTACATCTCTTCCTGCTATTATAAAATTACAATCTAATGCTTTGCTACCTTTTACATATCCACCTTGCTTTTGACCTTCTGATTTTCCATCATATAATGTTATTGATGAATACATTCTATTCTGAGGAGTCGCTATAAGCGGACAAAAATCTATTGTTGGTACTTTTGTAGTTATTCCACCTTTGCTAAAATCAATAGCCATTAATTTTTCTAATGTTTTTTCTTCAACTGCTGTTAATGTATCATAAGTTAAATGAATTACAAGTTCACCAGTATATCCCGTTTCCCTTATTGTTGTTATTCCTTTTTTTATTTTACTTATAACAGTATCTTTATGTGGTGTATATCCATATTCTACATTAGTATCATTTTCTACATTCATAGCTACAGTAGCTAGTTTACTTAATCTATAAGCATCAACTTCTGGAATTACTTTTGTCCTTTGGAATTTTCCCATAATTTCACTTGCAGTTAATGTGAAATTAGTTTCATCAACATCGTTTGGGTCTATTGTAAATTTTCTTCCTCTATCTTGTGTCATTGTTTTTGTTTCATAACTAAACTTTATATCTCCATTTGCATATCCATCTGATGAACCTCTGTTATAATCCCCTAGTCCATCAACTTCTAGAGAAGGTATTTTTATTTCCTTACCTCCATTATATATCGCTTTTCCCGCATTAGCATCCATCCACCCTGTTAGAAGTGTTTGTATTGCTGAATCATCAAGTGCTTGCTGTATAATTGGTGCATATTCTATTGTATTTGCCATTTTAACATCTCCTTTATTTTAATTATATTTGTCCTTTTACTGCTGCTTTTATTTGTTCTGCTGTAATTTCTGATGAAGCTTCTCCACTACCACCTGGTACATACTTGTAAAAAGATTGTGCATTTGTTTGTTTAGTAGTTTCAGTAGTGCTAGTTTCAAACAAATCTTTGTAACTCTCTTGTAGTGTTTTTAACTGTTCTTCTATACCTGCTACCTTCCCATCTTCTCCTACAGTTATCTTTTCTAAATCAAACTTATTTGTTAATAAATCAACGTGTTTGGCTTTGTTAGTTAACAAGGTTTTCTCAACAGCACTTAATTTTCTTGTCTTTAAACTTTCATTTTGCATTTTCTCAACTTCTATCTTATGATTTTCTTCTATTTTTTTTATTTGTGCTTGATGTTCTGTTTTTATCTTTTCTAAATCTTCTTGAGTCATTTTACTATTAAAGCTTTCAATAGCTTTGTTAGCTTCTTTCAATTGTTCATTTGCTTTGTTAAAAGTTTCTTTAGGTACTGCATACTTGGGAAATTCAGTATTAACACTTTTTAATATTTCATCAACATCAATTTTATTTTCTTCGATTTTAATACTTTCTAATATTTTTCTTAACCATTCCATTTAATCATCATCCCTTCTTATTTCTCCATAGATTTTTATAGTTGCCCTCCAACTGTGAGAGTTTCTTTGTTCTTTATGCTCTACAACTTTTTTAAAAAGAGCAAAATAAAAAAGTCTTTATAGACTTTTACGTTTTCTTAGTTCATCATTTAATTTTTTCAAAAGTTCATTAGAAACTTTATTTATAGCTACTTCATATTCTTTTTTTAAACTTTTCAGATATATTTTTAAAACTATATCACTTACTAAACTGATAATAAGTATTACATTTACAACAATACTTACTATTTGTAGTATCAGCCAACTCATTTAACTCACCTCATTTTTACAAAATAAAGAAGTTATTATATATAATCAATTTCTTCATTTTCAATATAATCACTAATTGTTATAGATTGAACATTAGACATTTTAAGCATAACCAACCTTTCTTCATCTTCAAAAGCCTTCAAGCAATCTATATCTGATTCAGAAAAATAAGTAGTTAGTTTATCAGCTATACATTCTTCAATTATGCCAGACATACAATCGCCATTTTCAAAACGTATGTCATATTTTTTGAACTTTTTATCCTTTTTTGAAACTATAAGTTTTTGTGATTTTACTTCCTTTACCTTTTCTCTACCAAATATTTCATTAATTTTTTGCTCTAATTTGTCTGCTGCTTTATTAAATATCTCAATTTCTTTTGTGGCACTTTTTATATTTTCTTCAAAATCTGTTGTGTCTAGCTCCAACTTAGCTGAAAGTTCTAATTTACTTTTCTTGTCCTTTTCTTCATCAACACATCTATGCCTTTGTTCTAAATTTTCAGCATAGTTTCTTGTATTTTCAACAGTTGCAGTATATTCAACTTTTTGATATATATCATCAAATAATTCAAAGTTGCAAGAGCTTATTTCTCCATGTGAATTTCTGATTATATAATCATCAAGCTCTCCTCTCCACAATCCTCTTTTCTGAGTTTTTATTATCAAAATCGGTTTTTTAATATATTCACCCTCCTGAACATATTCAGTTGAAATAATTTTGTTTTCAACTGCTTCTGATACCCATTTTGGTATTTCTTCTTCGTCTCCAAATCTAAAAACTTCTACTACATCTGATTTCTTCACAAACTTAGCCATTTATTCATCCTCCTCAATTCCTATAAGTCTAATTTTATTTTCACTATTCTTTAATTTTATCTCCTTGCATACCATATCCCTTGGATACTGCAAATCCTCAATGATAGCAAATTTTATTTCTTTTTCATCTTTCATTCTATTTAATAACTCTTTTTTTGTTTTATACAGAATTTAGTCATATCTTAAACCGCCTAGTAACAAATTTGCATAATAAAAGCACTTACTATTTAAACTTAGCAAGTGCTTTCTATATAATTTCTATACTTTTTATTTCATCTTCTTGAAAAGATATTAAACAATCCTCTTGTTTTAAACCAATTTCTTCTATTTCATTATCACTGTCTATAGCTGGTGTATAAGTTTTTACATAACCAATCCATTCTTTATTGTCTATATCTATAATTTTAACCTTCTCATCCATATAATTAATTAAATTTTTACTCATCCTTTTCAACTCCTTTCATTGTTGGCACTATATGAGTACCATTTTTACTATAGTGTATATAAAACTTATTAGTTTCCGTTTCTTTTCCTGTTAGATTGCTTATATTTACACCTATATTTTTTTCACATGTTATTAATTCTTTATTTTTAAACTTACCATTTCTATCAAGCTCCAATATTCCTGTGCCTGCATATTTGTTAATAAGTTCTTGAACTTCTTCTTTTGATACAGTTAAGTAGCTCCTACCTTCTGTATAATTATTATGGTCCTTAAAATGCTTTCCTTGTTTACCATTATGAATATTTAGATTATATTTGCCATCTTTTATATCTTTCCTTATATTATTTATTATAACATTATTTTTATTTTCCTTCTCTCTATTTATTGCAACTTCAACGTGTTTTTTATACCATTCATTATATGATAAATTAGAAGGAACTTCGTATGTCTTGCCTTTTGGCAGTCGTGCTGTCCTTGTTCCCACTTTTTCATCCTCGAAATATGGAATAGTTGTACACCTGCAACGTGGATGCATTGGAGGATAATTTTCTCCTTCTTTAGCATCTTTAACTAAATATACTTTCATGTCTATATTTCTGCATCTTTTGCAAGTATTACCTTGCAATGTAGCTAAAAATTGATATTTATCTACTCCTTGACTTTTATACGCTTTTTTATCAGCTTCTGACATAAAATGAGAATGTTCCGTTTGTACTAATCTTATTGCATTTTCATAACTAGAATCCATTTTTTGCGATACTCTATTAGCAATCTTTTTCAAACTTTCTCCTCTTATAACCATTTGAGTAATTTCTTCTTTGATAACTTCACTTAATAAATCTCTGTTTTTCCATATCCTTTGAGAAAAGTTTTTACCACTCCAAGGATATGTAATTATATCCTTTAAAGCTTCTCTATCAAGCTTAGTGAAGCTTACCTCAACACCAACGTGTTTTTGAGTTTCATATATACTCTTATAGTAACTATCTTTCACAGATTCTTCTAATAGCTTTTCTACTCTATTATTTTGAATGTCGAATGTATTATTTATCTCTTTAGATATTTGGTAGAATAGTTCTTCTAACCTGTTTATTCTGCTTTTCATAGCTAATGTATTAAGCTCTAACAGTAATCTTTCATCACTTGTTTGTTCTATTAATTTAATATATTGTTTGATGTCCATGCGCCATGTGTTAAATTCATTATTAGTTAAATATTTTTGTGTTTCTGCATATGTTAATTTATTCTGTTCAGCATATTTATAAAATAAATTAGCAATTTCTTTCTCTATATTTTTCATTGCAATTTTATATTGTTTATCTAGTTCCTTTAATACCTCTTCTTCTTCTTTCAATCTTGCATTTAATCTTTGCTTTTCTCTTTCTTTCCAGTACTCAATATTATTATTCAAATAACTTCACCTCTATTCAGCAAAGTTATAATCATCAGACACTTTTGAAGCTTGTATTTTCTTTTCTTCTCTTAAAAGTAAAGCAGCTTCTTCGGGGTCATCAACCCAAGGGTGATGCCTTAAAATAATTTTGGTTGGTATTATTCCAACTGACTTAGTCGCTATATCTGCATCCTCTAAATCATTAGACATCATGTTTCTTGTATAAGTCTGTTGTATTTTTTTATAGTCTGTAATTCCTAAAAAATATAGTATAGCCTTAATCAGCTTATCAAAAGAGGTTCTAAACTCAGTTTCAAGTAATCCACTTTTTAGTTCTAGCTTTCTATAAAAGAATTTAAGTGCTACACCACTTGCATTACCAAAGTTTTCAGTATCCTGTTGTAACCCTTGACCACTTTCATATATTTGTTTTTTAAGTATCTCTAATATCACCTTTCGAGCTTCAACAGGTATCTCTATTTGCATAGTTTTAAGACCACCACTATCGCCTTCGCTGTCTGTTTCAGTTTTTATTGCTTTATATCTCTTCAATTCATTTAAAAATTGTGCTGTATCCTCTCCACCATAATTTTCTAAGATGTATATTATTTGCTGTATATCCTCTAAATCATTTGCAAATCCACTCATTATCTTATCGTATAAATCCAACACTGATTTATATTTTGATAAGTCGCTTTGTTTTTTTATGTTGTTAGCAAATTCAACAAAAGGAACTGAATTAAATCTATGTTGTACTGTTATATGCTCTATTTGAGAACCGCAACATGTTACTCCAAAAAATTTATATTTATCTAATATTTTATCTGTCCAAAATTCAACATAAGTATATGCCTGCTTTTGTATTTGATTTTCTACATCTTCTAACTGGACATAATATCTTATTACAGCCTCTAACTCTCTTTCAATCCCATTTTTATAAATTGGTATGATTTCTTCTGTATTAACTACACCATATTTAAATTTTTGGCTGATTACCTGTTCCCTGCTATATTCTTCATCTATCCAATAATGAAGCCATGCAGTACCACAATTTGATGCTTCTATTGCTAAATTCTTAGCTTTTCTAGTAAACTCATTCCCTAAAACATCTGTTACCTTCTCATTCAATTCTTTGTCATTGTCAATGTCAAAAAGAACTGGATAGGTGAACATATAAGAAGCTTTCTCATCTACGAGTATTTCATGAAAGTTGTGACTGATTCTATTGTCAGCGTTCCTAAGAGGATTCTCATCTCTGTTTTGTACAACTACACCCTTTTTCAATATATCATTTTCATTATAATAATATGATTTAGCCTGTAATATCTCTTGCCTTCTAGCTATATCAGCACTTATTATTGCTCTTATTTTTTCTAACTCCACATCACCACCACCTATATTTCTACTTAAATACTGATAATCCTTGACCTTTTAATGCCTTTTCTGCAACTCCTGTTATAGCATCACAATTAGACACCAAAAAACCATGAGCATAGTACACATGGTTTCCTTCAACAGTTAAATTATAAACTTTTACTTTTTTGCTTTCTATTAATGTGGTTGAGTCTGTTTGAGCACGACTTTGAACATGTTTGTCTTTCTTTGGAAGATGCCTTGTATTTTGTTCCAACAAATTCTGTTCCACATATAATACATTTTGATGTATATTTAATTCGTCTGTTTTTACCTCTCCATCTTTCTCCACATTTATCTGAACAGAATTGAGATGTTTGTACTTTGCTTTCAAAATAGCTCCCACATTCTTTACACTTACATTTATATATTTTAAGATTTTTTGAAATCTGTTTTGCATGCTCTGAGTGCCATTTTCTACCCTCTTCACTTTTATGCCATTCGGTAGCTTTTTCTCTTGCCTTATCAAGGTTGTTAATAGTTGCTTTGTAAAATTCTTCATCTTCAAGATTTTTCTTTGCATGTAGCGATAAGTGTTGTTTATACGGAATACATTCCAAGTTGTCAATGTTGTTATTAAGAGGATTAAAATCTTTATGATGAATATGATAGCCTTCTGGAACTTCCCTTTTATTATTAAACTCCCAAATTGCCACATGAAGTCCTTTAGCATGTTTTCTTTTTTCATTTTTACTTGACTGACTAAGATAATACTTCTTTTGTCCCATAAGTCTATATTCTTCTCCATTGAATATAACAGTTTCTTGTACTTCCATAACATCAACTCCTTTAGTGATATTATACTAGTTTCTGATATACCTGTCAATTTATCAAGACTTATAAAACCATTGATATAACTAAATACCTTATGATTTCTAGTAGCTTTTAGCCCTAATTTATTTATAGTTTCTTTTTCCCCTGTGCATCCTGACCATAATACTTTTCTAAGACCGAATGGAGTAAATACATATTCCCCTTCTTTTATTTTCTCTATAGATTTATTACCAAACAATGTTGATATTTGTGTTCCTTCTTCAAAACACGCATCATCATGTTTGTTCTTACCTTCCCTCTGATAAGATGTCATAGCCTTATAAAACTCTTGCCACTTATCTCGCCAATTAGTTGGAAAATATATATGTTCCATTACCCATGAGCTATTAGATAAAATTCTAGCATTTTTATTTTTAGACTGATGAAACCACTTTATTGTTGTTTTATTGCTGTTAAATTTCTCTTTCAACAACCTTTGAACACTTCTTGCAAAAGCTCTACCACCATTATTTGACTCTATATCAGCTTTGTTAACTTCATTATCATAGAACATCTTAGCTGTTTTATACTCTGTTATTTCCATACTTTCCTTAGTGTATAAAACATCTAGTATATAAGCTTCTTTGTTATACACTCCATAAACTATAGAACATAAGTAATCTGCTCCCTCGTCTGCTGTATCTGTATAAGCTTTAATAGATGTAAATAGTATATTCCCTTTTTCATTAGCAGGAAGCTTGTCATATGTCTTAAATTTAGTATATAGACATCCTTTAAGGTCGATAGGTTCTTGCTGATAGTTGGCACTTGCAATGTCTTCACCCATTGCTCTTACTTTTGATTTATAACTATTTAGAGATAATACTTCTTCACAAAGCATGTTACCATCTTCCTGTAACGCTTTCATATTAATATGTCTTACTTTCTTACCTTCTTCTTTGTAATGTTCTAATGCTCTACCAGCTAAGTCCTTACTAGACCATCTAGTCATTATAATTATTATTTTCCCGCCTTCTTCAAGTCTTGATAACATAGTATTAGTAAACCAATCCCAGTGTTTTTCAAGAACATTCTCATTATAAGCTTCCTCTGCATTTTTAATAACATCATCTATCAAAAGTATTGTTGCCCCAAAACCTGTAGCAGTACCAGTCGGAGAAGTTGCTAGGTAATTATTGTATCCATTTTCTAAGCTCCATAAATTCATAGCACTGTCGCCATATTTTATATGAACATCCGGAAAAATATCATTAAAAACAGGTTTGTAAATATCCGCTTTTACTTCTTGAATTGCATTCCTAACGTTTTTAGAAAACATGGTAGATAATGTTTCATTGTATGAGCCTGTCATTATTTTTTCTTCTTGATTTCTGCCTAGTACCCACTCAACAAATAATCCTGCTGTTCTACTTTTTCCATGACGAGGTGGTAAATTCAATATTAATATTTCGTCATTACTTTCATAAAACTTTTGGAAGTCATTACATAAGTTAACTAGATATTGTCTATCTTTTTTATAAAAGTTTGGAGCTCTTAAATTACAATAAAAAAAGAAGTCCTGCCTTGCAAGTTCCTTCTTAGCTTCTAGTGCTATTAACTTATTATCAATCATCTAAACTCGCCAACCTTTTTAATTCTTCTAAAGATAATTCTTTAAACATATTTTCACTTTCATTTTGACCTAGATTATTATTTTCTAATTCAAATTTCTTTCTATCTATCTTCATTTTCTCTAATGTTTCAATACACTTTCTTTTTTTGTCTTGTATTTTAGTTAGTTCAGCTTCTAATTTCTGTATAACCTCAAAAGTGGAAACACCTCTAGTCTCCATTTCTTCTTGAACTTGACCATTTTTTAATACATTGCCTTTAATTTCTAACCTTCTTTTGTTAACACTTTCAAGGCTTATACCATCCGTTTTTTCAGTGTATTCTTTTATTCTAGACATATGCCTATGTTCTCTTATAGTAAGCAAATCTATTTCTAATTCTAAATCATATATTTTATCATTACTCTTGTTTTTTATTAACTCTAACTCCTTGTCAGTTAAAGTGTCAAAATAAATTTGTTCAAAGATACCGTGTTTAAAATTATTTTTATTCCTCAAAGGAGCACCATGTCCTTTTGCATTAGAATTGTTAGGCTGACCACCTCTTTTTGCCGAACGCTCGTTATTATTTTCCGAACGTTCACTATCCCAATTATAAGTTTTCTTCCACCTTCTTACTGTTCCATCTGGTATATCTAATTTTTTAGCAATCTCAACTAATTTCAGACCTTTTAAATATAATTTTCTTGCTTCTTTTTCTTTCTTATTTGGTGCTCTAGCCACATCACCACCTCATTGTTTCTATATTCGTTTGAATCATATTTTTTATTTATGAAGCTTGTTTATCTATTTTGTTTCTTCTCTTGTCAGTAAATAGAAGAATGGTGTATCTAATAAAGCTAAGAAGAACTTAACAACATATTGACTCATTATCATAGTTATTAAGCTTGGTACAGTACCCCAAAATCCAATCGTAATGAAAATAGCTGTATCAATTAGTTGACTCAACATAGTACTAGCATTGTTTCTTAACCACTTATGTTTTCCTCCAAACCTCTCTTTGAGTTTATGAAATATAAATACATCATTGCTTTGAGCTAATATATAAGCTGTTAAACTAGCTAATACAAACCTTACATTCTGCCCTAACACTACTTTTAGATTGCTTGAATACTCTGTTGCAAAACTCGCACTTGGAAGGGCTATAGCTATTGTAATTAATAAAAGACTGAATAACTGCATTAAAATACCTCTTTTGACTGTTCTGTTAGCTTCTTCTTTACCCCATATTTCTCCAATGACATCTGTACATAGAAAAGTAATGGGATATGCTACTACTGCGGCAGGAACAATTAATCCAAATATGCTGATTACTTTCCCTGCTATAACATTTGAAATCACTAGACTTGTTACAAATACACAATTTAATAATGTTAAATTTCTTTCTGTCTTTTTCAATATCTCACTCCATTCATATATTTTTGATATTTAACCCACTCACACATGCTGTGCGCTACTAACTTTTTTAAATCGGTTTTCTTATTACCTTCTTTTTCTAACCTTCTTATATGTATATCTCCATCTTTAAATGTATATAATTGTTGTCCGATACTTGCTCCTACAGTCCAACTACTGCTGTCAACGCTATAAAACTTGAATGACTTTAATATCTTTGTTTTAGTAAACCCTAACCCATGTACTTTCACACCTTTTTGATAAGCATACTCAACCATTTTTTGTATTAAAGGATACTCCTGTTTTTTTATATCATTTATTGCGAATCCACCAACTGCAATATATTCATACTCTTTACATAGTTTTTTCCAATACTCCACACCTCTTGACTTATGCCAAACTGGTATACATTGTCTGTTTACCTTATCCTCTATTTTTTTAGTCCACTTCTCTACCTGCTCCAGACCAAAAATTGCATCTACATCTACTTCAAAGAAATATTTTATATTATAGTCCTTGATAAATTTTATATATCTATCAATATAGTTTTCCATTTCTTCTTTTGAGATTTCTGTACCATTCATAAAAGAAAAAGCCCCCGAATCTAATAAGAAATTCTCATTTCCTACTATACTCATAGCTTCCAAACACGCTTTTTCTTTATTAAAAAAAGTTTCAAGTATATAAAGTGGCTTACACTTCTCTATTGTTTTTTCTTTTAATTCTTTATTCATTCCACTTTTTGTTGCTGCTAAAAATACCCTCATTTTTATATTTCAAACTCCTCATTGCAGTGTGGACATTTCACCATTTTACCTTTTTTCTCTTTTCCTTCTAATTCTTCATCTAATATAAAATCTTCATCACTTATACTTAAATCTTCAAAATCATTAATATTAAAATTGAACTCTTTCATATCAATATTAACTATGTCAGATAATTCATCAACTAATTTATTATAATCCCAACTAGCATATTCATTAGTCTTGTTATCTATTAACCTGTAAGCTTTTATTTGCTCTTCTGTTAGATTCTTTAGAACTATGCAAGGTACTTGTTTAAGTTCTAATTGTTTAGACGCTTCATACCTCGTATGACCTGCTATTATTATGTTATCTTCATCAACTAAAATTGGGTTCGTAAATCCAAATTCATCAATTGATTTAATAACCTTTTCTATTGCTTCATCATTGCGTCTAGGGTTATTTTCATAAGGTTTTATATCTTCTAAATTAAGATAAACTACTTCTCTTTTGTTCAATTTAAGACCTCCTGTTCTAGATTTTTGTATAAAAAAAGACCTAGAAATTAATCTAAGCCTTTACTTTCCATATTTACTACATATCTTGCTGCAAGTACAACTCCTCTTATTAATAATTCTTCATTAGTAATACCTTCATTCATCCATTTTTTAATGTGTTCAACCGCATATTCTAAAAATTCATCATCTGCTTTTATATTAAATTCATCTAATTCTTTTATTATCTTTTCTCTTAAATCATTCATATTATCATACTCCTGTAAAAAAATAAAAGACTAAGCTTACCCGAACTCAGCCTTTTTATGGGGGAGGTATATATTATGTTGCAAGTTCTAAGAATCGAACTTAGATTAAACACCAGTACCTGCATGTTGAGTGAGGTTACCAAGCCCCACTCCTTTAGACATTTGAATTAAATTCCGTTTTAATCCAGCATATCTACATATAGTGTATTAATACCTTTTGAACATAGTTAGAATTGAACTAACAGCGTCCTCACGCTCTGCCTAGTCTGTTCGTAGTGACTAGGGCAATCCCTTAACCCTAGCCAATTTTAAGTTTTGAGAGGGAAATTTTTATTTCCACAATACTATTATCTCATGTCTAAAATTAAAAAAACGGCACATTTTCGGCAATTAAAATCTATAACCTAATTTAGTTTGTAATCTAACAGTTCAAAAAGAGGTTCTTGCTCTATTAATGCTTTCTTCCCAAACAGTGCTATTGATATTGAATTTATAGCTTGATTAGCTCTCTCTCTTAGTTGTCTTTCTTCTAAATACACCTTATCAACTATTAAACTCCATTCTAAGCCCTCAATATATTTATAAGTTATAATTTGCTTGTGTATAGGTTTTAAATTCCTTATAGCTAAATCTATCGTAGATTTAATTATTTCCGCTTCATATAACTCTATTTCCTTTTCAGTTATTAAGTCTGATACATTAACAATAGCATCTTCAATCATATTACTAGTTTTGTTTGTTTTTCCTGTTTTGACACCATCATAACTTATCCCTTTCATTAAATCTCCAACTGAATTATTTTTCAACATTTGTATTTCATTTTTCAATTTTATTATATTTGTACTTAATTGCTTATAATTAGAAAGTTGTTTCTTAGTTGCATTAAAAAACTCTTTTTTAGTTTTAGACATACTCACACACTCCTATCAATTATTTGTGTTATAATAATATTTGTATATAAAAGCTTTATATTTTTGACAAGTGGAGTGTGAAAGCACCCCTTTTTCTTTTTTAATTAACTATTGAAGGTTTTACCTTTTAAAAGATAAAAGTCAATTCATTCTTTAACTCACTATTGATAATTGACTATTTAAAAGTCTTATTTCATCCTCAAACACTATAGGTAACTTATAATTGTTTACAATCTCTAATACTTTATCTAACTGGCAACGCTTTATAGCCTTATAACTTTCTACTCCAAACTCTCGTTTAATCTGATGATATATATCGCTGTATACTTTACCTCTTAAAGATTTATTTTTATAAGCCTTACTTCCATGCCCACCAAGTGATTTTGTTGCTACCCTCTTAACCTCTTTAACAATACACTCACACTCAACGTTAAAAAGTGGTGCATCATCCATAAAGTTCTCTAATTTCTCATTAACACTCTCTATTTTAGTTTCTAAGACTTCTTGTTTCTTATCTAGCATAAATATAGCCTGTAACTCCTTTGATGCACTTAAAAGAGGATTATTTAATTCTTTTCTCATAGAAAAATATCCATCAACTATTTTCTCGTATTGTTCCCAAGCTATATCATCCTCCAATATTTTAAGTAGTTTTGAATAGCCTCTTTCAGATAGCAAATATATGTTATTTGCATTTGCATAAGATTGATTAGAGTAACCCATTTCCAAACTAAGTGATTTTAAATAACTTGGTCGCTCTGAACGACTCACTTTTATATCTAAAATATCTATACCATCTTTAAATCTTTTTATATTATTATTTATAAGCTCATTTACATGTTTAAGTTCTCTATTATGTATCTTAGCTATATCCTTTACTGACATTGATTTCTTATCTTCTCCAAATCCACCCTCAATATCATGAAATTTCATTCCCTCGATTTCTAAAGTTCCAAGTACAGTTATTTCTTTATTTATATTTTCATTCATAATCTATCTCTCCTTTGTCATTTGATATATTCTTTATTTAGCTTTTTCACATTTTTATGAAAAACTAAGGACCTAATCTAACAAACGGATTTTTTCATTGGTTAGATAACATCTTCTAATATAACCTCAACCCTGGGATTATCACTATAGTATTTACTAGCTACAACCTCAACAATCTGTGTATCATCCTTATAAGCTATCTCATTGAGTGAATCAGCTATAACCTTGACTACATTATCAATATCGGGTTTCTTGCTAGGTCTTAACACATTATTTCTTTTCTGCTCTTTAACTTTTTTACTGTTACTTTTAGCTATAGAATAGTAACATCTTAAAGTCATTTTTATATAACCTTCAAAGTAATGTTTAACTTTAGATTGATATAGCCATTTTATTAACTCCTCATAACTCTTAGTCTTATTAGGTGTATAGGTCCTTTTAGTAGCCAAATTAAATCTAGGTCTTTCTTTACCAACCGGTTCTCCATCTATTACAAGAAAAACTTTCATTTTTTCACCTTCTTAGCCTTCTTTCTACATTCTTTACAACAATAAACATCCTTAGATTTTTCATCAAGATAAAATAATTTCCCACACCAACTGCATCTTCTTCGTTTCATAAACTCACTTCCTAGTCACAAAACATTTATTTTATTCCTAAAACAACATACCCATCTTGCAGATAATCGTTGTTATCAAGTACATAAGTAATTTCTTTGCGTGTCTCAAGACCTGTATATTTTTCTCCATCAAACTCCTGTAGCACCAACAAGTCACCTTTTTTAAAATTTCTATCATTCTTCCTAACCTCAAAATTTTTGTTCCCATTTACAACTTCTTTAAAATATTGAGGTAGTATTTTTAATTCATGTATCATAAGCTCACACCCTTTTAAAAATTAATCTATTTCAATTTCGACTATAGCTCTGCTTAAAAGCTTCACATTGTAATTTTCTTTTATATTTTCTTCATTTTCTTTAAAAGCTCTTGCTTCTTCTAAATCAGTAAATATAGAGCTGTATATGTTCCCTTTTTCCCATTCTCTTGTTGTCTGCCAAGTCACTTTGAACTCTGTAATAACTATATTGACCACTCCTTTTTATAAGTCAAAGTAAGTCTATAACATTCTAGTTTCATTCATAAACTTACCTTGACCAATTATTTTATTTATTTTTTCTTCTTTCATAAAAATCTTTATTAATCCATGAAGTTAAATTTTCAAAATAAAATGCTTCTCCACAAATCGGACATACTGGTAACATTTTTTTACCCCTGTAACTACTTTCAAGTCTTTTAAATACCATTAAGTGTGGTTTATAACTGGCTATTTCTTTTCTCTGTTTTAATAATGTGTTTACTTGCCCATTTACTCTTTCAAAATTCATTGCTAGTTCATATAGTGCATCATATGGTTCTACTCTAAATCCACATTCTGAACAATGAACAGATTTATTGACTGTATCTACTATAAATTCTCTATTCTTACACTTACATTTCTTATCATTATTTCTATTAATTCTTAATATATCAATTTCGATAACATTATCTGGTAAATCCATTTCTAAATCACTCCTTTATTAAAGAAATTTATTTGTCTTTCATTTTCTATATCTTCATTTTTAAATCGCTTTTCCAAGTCATGTACTGTAGTTCCATCAGCTTTAAAAGTCGTTGGGCTATCTTTGTCTAGTTTAAGCATACCCCCCCACAAATCTGGATAATATCTTCTTAGAGTTCTAAGGCTCTCTAAGCTTTGTTTAGGGCATAAGTAGCAACCAGTCCTCTTGAATCTATGATGAATCTCATAATAGAAACCTTTTTCTTCCAAATACTTCAAGCAATCTTTTTCAGTCATTTTTGCTTCAAATAATGGTGCTATACAGTTTTTTTCTAATCTTTTGTATCTATTAGGTTCATCAAAAGCAATTCCAATGTACCTCTTATGCTCTCCTAATTTATTAAAATATTTATTAGCAGGAGCAATCTTTAATCTACTATTACACCATGCCCCTAGAGTATATGGAAAACCCCATATCTGCCCCTTACGCTTGCCTTTTTCATTTACTGTATAAAAGTATTCTTCAAAGGTTTTTTCTGCTTTAATTCTTGTTATTTTAAAGTTTATTCTTTTCTCAAAATCATCTATTATGTCATAGATTTCTTTAAATTCTAATCCTGTGTCTATGAAAACAATCTCATTTAATGGAAGCTTTTTTTCTAATATTAGAAGGAGCATTGCAGCAGAATCTTTTCCTCCACTAAAACTTGCGATATACTTCATAAAATCACTCCTTGCATTTTCTAAATGATTCAACCACCATTTCAGTCTCTCCACAAGTATCTTCTACAAAGTCTATTTGTCTCCCATTAAATTCTTTTATATAATCTGCTATATCATATATTCTTTGGCATTTATGTTCTATACAATCGCAAACATCTTTTATATTTGTTTGTTTTGGTATTTCAACTATAACCTCATGTTCCAAAGTCACTTTTTCCTCAAATTTAATTTTATATTTTTTCATTTTAAATACTCCTTTATTTCATTTTTGAGAGTCACAAAACACTTCAACAATAATTTATATTAAAATACATTTTGCAACTCTCTAAACTGTTTTAATTAGATATTTTCACTTATATTTCTTCTAATATTTCCTCGAGCTTATTTTTTAATAAATCATATTTTTCTTTAGTTTCTAAATCTAATATTCTAACTCTTCCTTGCTCTGCTATAATAGCTATATTTGAACTTTCACATATCATCTGTATATAATTTACAGAAGCATTTATCATTTCTAATCTATCATTCATTCTTAAACCCTCCCATATTATCACAATTTTCACACTCTTTTAGATTCAATCTATACTCATAAACTCTACCAGTTATAAAACTAATTCCTATCAGTAGCACACTAGCCAAGATGTTCATTTTGCAACATCTCCTTATACTCCAAAAACTCTTTTCTAATTTCTTCCAAATTCTCACATTCATTACCAACTACTATATATTCTTTGCTATTCATTATAGTTGCTTTACTTGTAAGTTCCTCCCATTTACCTTCAAATTGCTTTAAATAATGCCATTCAATGTACAATTCAAGAGCATAATTCTGTTGTTTTACAATTCCATATTCATATTTATTTTTAGTATCATAAGGTTCTTTCAATATATCTCCCTCATAAATTTCTTTATTATTTCCAGACCAACGTTTAGAGAAGATTCCAACATTGGATACCTTCTGCCATTTACAATCTTCTGTCAACATAACTAAACATTCGAGTACATTACTCATCATTATCGTATTTGAATAAATCCATTTCTCATTTTCAAAATCATAACCTCTGTATTTAATTAGACTCATTTAATCATCCCCTCATATTCGTACCTACTCAATATTTTTATAGCTATATCAATAGCTTTATTAACAGAACACTTTTTCTTATTTAATATCTTTTCAGCTAACTTAATTACTTGTTCCACATTTGCCAATACCATCTGTCACCTCTTGAATATATCTAGCTTTCCATCCATTTTTAGAAACCTTACCTGTTCTTGCTAAATGAGCAATATAAACATCTGTAAAATATACGTATTTACTTGCTTCAACAGCAGTATTAAATACTTTAGTTTCTCCAGTCACAATATTAAAACACTCTACTTTTTTACCTTTTCTTCCTTGCCCCTCATCATTTACACGCAAATCAATTACATTTGCTTTTTTATTTCTATCCCTTACTTTTCTTAGATTAAATTCAAACATATCTTCTATATCCTTAGTTCTTTCTAAAAATGTTCCAGCATCTACCCAAATTTTAGCCATATTCTACCACTCCAAATCTTTAAATATTATTTCATAGCTGCACTCACCAGCTTCAATAAATATACCTCTACTATCTTGATAAATATTTTCTACTCCAATAATTCTTAATTCTGAATTCTCAAAGAATAATTTACACATATTGCCTTCTCTTAAATCTCCAAAATCTATAAGACATTCTTTACCTGTTAAAAATGAAAATTCTTCTTCTCCTGTTTCAAAGTTAAAAACACTTACTAATTCCATAACTCTTAATCCTATTCCGCAAATCTTACAATATCTTGCATCTTCACTTATATCTTCATTTCTGCATTGATAACAAACATTAATCTTATTTTTTCTTATCGTCTCTAACATTTCAGCTCTCCTCATTTTGAAATACCTAACATTTTATATTGCATTATTTTTGCTACAACTGCTGATAAATGCAATATCTTAAGCCACAACATTTCTCTTTGTAGATACTCCCATCCAGATACTATTTCAAAAGTCCCTTCATATTTTACTCGCTCAAACGGATTGTCTATTTCTGTACTCTCGAACGTTACTTCTTCAGTTCTTGTACCATTTATCTCAAAACTTCCCTTATCAAATTCTAAGAAGGCTTTCTCACACTCATATTTCACTCTTAGACCTCCAATATTTTAACTTCTAGGAAGTTAATAGTTATATTAACTCCCTAATAATTTTTGTATTTTTAATCACAGAAAGTTCTACTGCAATGTGGGCATCCAGTTATAAGTTCTTTACCAGCTATATTAGCATATCCTTTAGATTTTCTAGTTTCTTTAAAAAACCTTATCTCATAGTTTTGATAAATATTTCTTCCACATCTACAGCAAATCCCATCCTTTGGCGCAAAATGAGGGCAATCTTTTTTCTTTGCAAATCCTTTTTGTAACTTTATACATTTTGCTATTTCTTTATCCGTTATTTTTACTAATTCATTCATATTATTTACCTCCAATATTTTTTAACTTCTAGGAAGTAATATTGTATAGTTACTCCCTAGACTATTTAACTTAATTAAAAAGGTATATCATCATCGTCTATCGCTTGAAAACCTTGTGGGTCTAATCCTGGTGGTACATATTCTTGTTTAGCATTATTATCATTTTTACTAGAAAGTAGTTCTAAAGCATTTACATTAACCTTAGTAATAGATTTCCAGCAACCATTTTCATCTTTGTAATTATCTATATTTAATTCTCCAAAAGCGTATATCTGTTTACCTTTTGTAAGATACTGTACAAGATTTTCCACATGTTTTCCTAACTGTTCACAAGGTATAAAATCAACTTTCTTTTTTCCTTCTCTATCTTTGTATTTTCTATCTACCGCTACCCTAAATAAAATTTTAGGTGTACCCGAGTTTGGAAGATATTTCAGCTCAGCATCTGCAGCCAATCTCCCAACTAAAGTTATTGTATTCATTTTAATAGCCCCCTTTTTATTTTTCTTCCTGCTCTTCTGTGTACTCAACAAAGTAAGTGTAAGTTGTCTTGCTATTTTGTTTCTCCTTACCTATTCTCACTGTATATCCAGCCTTACCAAGTAATTTCAATAATTCTAATCTATCTTGAATATCTAAACTCCCACATTTCTGTGCATATATTCTTGCCATTTTATACCTCCCCTTTCTAGGAAGTGATAATATAGTATTTACTTCCTAGAAGTTTAATTTTATTTAAATTTAACCTTTTGACTTTTCTTAATTATGTCATCTAGTTCGTCAGGTGAATATTGAGTAAATGTTTCATTGAAGTTATGAAACTTATTTTTACTCACATTAGGAGTATTCACAACTTTATTATTAGACTGCTTCTTCTCCTGTTTACTCTTTTTTTTCTTCTCAAACTCATTTTGATACTCTGTAAGTTCTAAACTGGTTTTTACACCTGCTTCTATCCAATTATTTAATATTGTTTTGATATACTTATAATTCTTAACTCCACTGCCTACAGCTTCATCAACAGCTCTTATGATAACCTCAGCTTCCATTCCATCGTCTAAATAAGTCATTAACTGAAGAAAGTTATTTGGAGTAATTACACCTATATAAGATTCATAATATTTTTTTATGTAGACAGTTTTATTTTTTTCAGATTGTTCATCAATAACAGTAGTAGTAATATCATTTTCTTTTAAACCTATTTTCTTTTTAATACTATTTTCTTTTATGTTGCCGATTTCCCGACCCCGGTTTTGCCGGCTTCCGGTTTCACCGACTTCGGTTTTACCAGCTTCCGGTTTTACCGGAGTCGGGAAATCGGAACACGGTTGAGATTCAGTCGTTTCAACACTTTCAGAATTTACATTTTGAGGTGTATCAAAAATATCATATCTATAACCTTTCATTTGACCTTTTTCATTCTTTATTTGTGTCCTAGTAACAAAACCTTCTTGTATAAGTTCTTTTAAGGCATTGCTTACCTTTGTCTTGCTATCTTTTCTATAGCTTATTAATGATTTTGCATAAACTTTATGACTACCCGACCTTTGAAACCTTAACATTTGAGTGACTACCCCTATAGCTGAATAAGAAAGATTTTCATTGTCGAGTATTGTATTAGGTACTCTTGTAAATGGGTCATCAAAATTTATATGAAAGTATGTTTCGTTGTTAAAATTCAATATATCACCTACTCTTGATTTTGCTTTTCATAAGCATTACAAATTGTGTCATACTCTTGTTTTGTTAAATCTTTTATCTCTTTTCCAAATCTCTTAAATACTTTTTCTTTTAAACTTTCTTTATCAACATTTGCATTACTTGCTATTGCATATAACCTGCTTAACTGTTTGTCGGTTAATATTCTATTACCTTGCTGGGTATTATTAGAATTATTTTTAACTTCATTTTTTCCACTTACTGCGTCAAAACTATCATTCTCAGTTATGTTAAGTAACTGAATGTACAAATATCTAGTCTGATAGGTTTCTATCCCTCCTAGTGCTTGTAATTCATTAGAACCTTTAAGTTGCAAGTCTCGCATTGGAGAAGTGAATACAATCTGTTCTGTGGGGTTTTCTCCATTTATTAATGTTAGTGTTGCGTAGTCATTTGTAAAGGTTATTATAGGGCATAATTTAACTTCTTCAAGTAGTTCAGTTGCTTGTGGTAAAAAGTCTGCTAACTCAAAATATTTAAAGTTAGAGTACTTATTCTCTCCGCTTTTCTTTAATTTCAATTTACTTAATTTGACTCTAACATCCATTAATTTAATGTAAATATTATTCACTTCCAACAAGTTCACCCTCCATTTCCCTTATATTTCTTTTTAAAACTCCTTCCCATCCATCTATATAATCTCCATATAATCCATCTGATTTTTGTTCTTCTAAATCTTTTTTAAACTGCTCTATTGTCCAATTTTCTTTATGCCTTTTTATACAATATTCTAATCCTGCAATACTTCCTAAAGCTTGCTCTGCTTCGATTCCTTCAAATCTAGTAAACTTTAATAAAAATAATCTATCTTCTAAATCCTTAATTATTTCATTTCTAGTTTTCATTTCTTCCCCCTTATGCTATAATATATAATTATTAAATTTATTTTTTGTTTTTTGATTAGAGCCTCAACCTAGGCTCTTTTCTTATATCTGAACATCTATAGGTATATCTCTTTCAAGTTCTTCTGAAATTAATTGAAATATCTTGTAATCCTCACTTTCTTCATATTCTTTTATTTCAATCTCTGCATTTATACCGCCTAGAATATTTTCAACAGCATACTTTACTCTTTGCCATGCAACTATTTCTCCTAGATATTCTCTCATGTGCATATCATCTATTAAATCTCTCTCCTTACTTCTAAGTTCCTCATAAAGCTTACTATTTTTGCTTATCTCTAATTCAGCTAAATCTAATTGGTTTTGCACCATTTTTTTTACTTTTTTTAAACTTTCCATAACAAAGCCTCCTAGTTTAAATTTTCAACTTCATAATCATTATCTTTAATATCTTCTGTTGTTAATGCTTGATACTCCATGCAACCTCTTTCTTTGTCATAGTATGCTAAATTTAACTCATTTTCTGTTGCTACTACTACAATGCAGTTAATTTCAAACTTAAATCTTTTACAATTTACTTTTACTGCATTCCCTACTTTAATTGTTTGTAAATCAAATTTTTTTGCTAATCCAACCATTATTCAACCTCCTTATTTTCTATTTCTTTTATGTAATCCCAAAGTATGTGTAATATAAGCGAATTCATGGAACTACCTTCTATTGATGCTCTATCTTTCATTTTTTCAAGCAATGGTGCTGGTAATCTAAATGTAAATCTAACTCTTTCATTTGTCATATATTTGACGTCAACTCCCTTCTTGTTTTAATAATACCACGTCATATATTTGACGTCAAGCATTTTTGTTGACTTTTCTTTTATATTATTTTATTATTAAAGTGTCATAAAGACGTCAAATTTAATGTAAGGAATGATAAAATATGTCTAATAAAGATATTTATACTCGTGAAGAAGATAAGAGATTTACACTAAGGATTAATAAACTTCTTTTTGAGAAAATTGAACAACTTGCACAAAAAGATAAACGTTCTATAGGTAGAGAAATTGAATTTATTCTTGAGAAATATTTTGAAGATAATCCTTTAGAATAAAAACTATCATATCTTTTAATGTATATCCTTTAACTTTTGCCTGTTTTAGAAGCTTGTCTTTAAGTTCTCTAGGCAGGCGTATTGTTGTTTGTTCTATTTGCATCTAATCACCTTTCTCTTTAATTACTTATAGATTAAACTCATTTTATTTTTAAATATGCTGGTAAATACAAGTTAACTAAATCTATATCTCTTGTTAATGCACTTCTTTTAACTTTCTTATCTCTATTAAACTTCTTGTTACTTTTCTGCTCATCATAGTATGTAATCTTATACAACTCTTTGTTTTTCTCTACCTTATAAACTTTGTTTTTATAGATTATTTTCATGATGTTATCCCCTCGTTGTATTTTCTAAGACCGTCAAAACTTGCTTTCTTATTATATTGCTTACAGAACTGTACATAAGCTATTAGCACCTTTACACTCAACTAAATCACCCCCTTTCTCTTTTTTAATACATCTTTATCTTTCATTGCATTTTTCATAATAAATTCTTCGAATGATATTCTATCAATCATGTATTTTCTTCCCATTTTAAAAACAATAAAATCCTTTGTTTTCATAGTTTCTCTTGCCATATTTCTAGCTGTTACATCAGATACTTTTAAGTAATCACAAAATTCTTCTATAGTCATTAACTCCATTCTTTTAATTCCTTCTCTATCTAAAAACATCTTGATGATGTCTGTTGTATCATCTCTTCGCATTAGCTCTTGCACTAAGTCTCTTGTATCTATGAATTGTAATGCTACACTCATTTTTATCTCACCCTTTCTGTACATGTAAACTATTTAAAGAAAATCTTGCTAAACTCTATTCCTAAAAAATAGAAAACTACAATTAAAATTAATCTAAGTAATAATGCTTTTTCTTTATTCTTTATTTTTACCACTCCTATCTTCCAACTAATTCATCTAATGTAATGTCTAAATAGTCAGCTATTTTTATTAAAGTATTTATGGTTGGATTTTTCTTTTCATTTCTTAAAATCTTATAGAATCCACTTTCGTTTATGCCTAATTCCTTTGCTAATTTATAAGGTTTTATATTTCTTTTTCTTAGTATTTGACTTATATTGTCGCCTATTAACACTTAATCACCTCTGTTCTACATGGTATAATATAAATGTGGAATATATTCCATACACTTGAAAGGTGGTAATATTATGGATAAAATTACTTATGAAATATTAAGGTTATTAAATGAAAAAGGTTCTCTTAATGCATATCAATTTGAAATTTTATTAAATGTAAAAGGTGTTGATAATTATCAACCTCGCTTGAAATATCTCTATGATAATAAATTTATTTCTATTGCTCATGCTTTTAAAAATTCTGATGAATTTGAATTTAGATACGATTCATATTTTGAAATTACTCTTGAAGGTAAAGCTTTTATAGAAAATGAAATGAAAAATAATAAAAAGTTTAAGATTCAATCAATTTACATTCCTATTTTAGTAGCTTTTATAACTTCTCTTTTTACTAATTTGATAGCTTTATGGCTATTAAAACAATAGTTATGTTTGTTAATAGAGAAACTAATAAACTTAATACAATTGAAAAGATTATAGGTTTCTCTTCTTGAAATTTCTTTAATTTCAAATCTAATCATTCCTTTCAAAATATTCTGTATTTAATTTTCAAAGTGCTAGTTTTATCTAGTTATCAAAACTACTTAAAGCTTTTTTTATAATAGGTATCACATTTTCATAATATCTAAAAGTTGTAACTTGTTTATTTGAATGTTTAGCCTTATCCCAAACCTTAATGCCATATTCATCTGTTTTCAAATTATAAGCATTTGCTAGACTTCCAACTTTATTAGCTGAAACTCCTAATATTTTACCTATTTCTGTAGCTGAATAAGTTTTTTCGTTTGCTACAGGTAATGGTATTAATGCTTCTCCATACAGTTGTTCTGTTGCTTTAGAATACATAATCTGTTTATACTCTTTTATGTCTACATTTTCTGCTATCTCTAGATATATCTTTGCTTCCCTTGCCCTTGCATTTTTTAATCTAGCTTGAGCATTCATGTATTTTATTTCTGATTCATCTTTAGTATCCTTAGTTTTTCTACTATTGTATGTGCCTGTTTTACGAATAGATGGTAATACTTCATCAAATACCCAACTCTCAAATTTTTCTGCATTTGGTAATTCACTATTAGAAATAAGCCTATACATATCGCCTTCCGGTATAATATTTACCTTCAAAACTTTAGAATTACTTTGTGGATGAGGTATGTCGCATTTCGCTACCCACTTACAATGTTTCTTAACTGCATCTCTAGTGTTAGAGTAACCAAGAGCTTTTGCTATATCTGTTGCTACAAAATACGGTTTACCATCAATTTCAATAGTTCTTATCTCACCAAAATTGTAATTTTTAAATATTTGTAGATTATTCATACTTTCCATCCTCCTTATGACTATTTTTATATTCAGATAAATCAAACTCTTTCCATAAAATATCTATTATAAATGAGTTTTTAGTTAATCCTAAGTATTTTGATTTTCTTGTTATTTCTTCATTTAATTTTTCAGGCATCCTAACAGTTATTCTCTTTTTATTTGAGTTCATTTTGCCGTCAACTCCTTTCTTGTTTTAATAATAACACGCCGTCTTTATGCCGTCAATATAATTTATAGATTTTCTACAAATTATTTTTATGATATAATAATGACATCATTTAGACTTTAAAAAGGAGGTATTATTATGTCATCTGTGTTACCTAAATACACTTTAAGGATAAATAGAATTTTGCTTGAAAAAATTAAATATATCGCTGAAAGCGAAGGTCGCTCTGCTAATAAAGAAATCGAACAACTAATTAAAAAACATGTTGAAAATTATGAACAAATAAAAGGAGAAATAAAAGTCAATATTGAAGAATAACATTTATAAAGCTTTGCTAATCACTGACAGTATGTACTCATTTACTGACATACCTCTTTGATTAGCTTTTTCTTTGCATTTAACATATAATTCTTCTGTAATACTTAGAGTATATTTCTTTTTACTATTCAATCTATCTCACCTCTTTTTGAATATTCTGTATTTAGTTTTCAAAGCGCTAATTTTATTTGACCTAATTCTTGCTTAAATCTGATATTCCATATTTTAGAGCCATATCTTTTATAATAGATACGTAACCCTCTATGAGTTTTTTATCATCTTGTATTACATCTAAATTATTCACTTTCTCTCTTTTAGATTCAGATACCCCTTCTTCTGCCATCTTTCTTCTTTTATTGATTAATCTTCTATGCAAATCAACTCCAAATCTCTTATTTAATAATTCATAACTTTCTGTTCTAAGCATATTTATATGTTCAAAACCACCTTGTTTTTTTGCTATTCTTGCGATTAGTTGATGTGTATCTGTTCTCCAACTAGTTGAATCTAATGAAACTACATCTTTTATTGTTTCAACTTCTTCCTTTGCCTCTAATGCAATGTTATTAGCTCGGTTAACTTGTAGTCTTAAATCTTTCATTTCTTTTAAACTTTCTATTAAAACATCTTCTATACAAGATGGTTTCTGTTGCTTAACTTTGAAATATGTTTCCTCTAAATTATCAAACTGCTCCCAAGCTTTATCAGTATCCAATATTTTGCAGTGTCTGTTTGCTCCTCTTTCAGTCCAAAGATAAAGTTTGTTTACATTAGGTGCAATTCCTATATCATATGAATCGCGTTTAAATGTCCTTAAATCATCACCTTGCAGACAAAAATAATGTTTACCTTCAATAAATCTCTCTTTATTATTATTAAAATTGTTACTTATATTTCTAATTTCAGTTTCATAAACATCTGCTAGTTGCTGTGTAGTTAGAACTCTCTCATTATTTCTTTCTATTACTTGTAAGTTGTTCATTTTATAATCCTCCTCATAAAATTTCTATTTCAGAAATTTAATTTGTAAAAAAATTTTCTATATCACAATCAAGTATCTTAGATAATTTAGGTAACATATCAGCTCTAATTGAATATTGTCCTGTTTCGTATTTAAAATAAGTTGATGCGTTTTTAAAACCTAACTCTTTTGCAACATTTTGTAAAGATAAATTTAATGTATTTCTTCTTTTTTTTATAAAATCATGGTTTATCTTTTTCATACATTCACCTCAATTTCTATTTTAGCAATTTCTATATTTTAATAATATCATTTCTAAAATAGAAATTCAAGACTTTTTTATATTTATTTTAGAAATTTCTTATTTCTATTATAGAAAAATATGCTATTATATTTCCATAATAGAAAATTTTCGAGGTGATTATATATGGATGCAAGTCAAAGAATTAAATATCTTAGAGAAAATATGAGTATGTCACAAAAAGAATTGTCTGAAAAAGCAAATATAAATACAAGTGTTATGAATAGAATAGAATCTGGTGAAAGAGCAATAAGAGATGATGAGTTAATAATATTTGCTAAAATTTTTGATGTATCTACTGATTATATTCTTGGTTTATCAGATACAGAAAAACTAAATATTGACGAAAGTTATGAATTTATAGACAGTTTAAATAGTACAGACGACATAAAAGAGTTAATAAAGGTAGTTCTTAGCTTAGATGAAGAAACTAGAGATAAAATGTTAAAAATAGCAAAAGTATTTGTAACAGAAAAAAATATTGAACATAATGACAATTAAAACTGATAAATATAATATATTTGAAAGAGAGGAACTACACCTCTCTTTTTTCTTTCTCTTCTTTCAACATCTTTTCATACTTCTTAAATTCCTCTTCCTCAACTTCTTTAAAGTTTTTAAATAAATTCTCTATTTCCAATATTAATCTTTTTGTATACTGCACATATACCATCCCCCTATTATCAGAACTTACGTTCTTATTTTTAGTTAAAAACTCCCAATAAATTTTAATAAAACTTATGTAATTATACCCTTTCATTTCTAAAAATGTTTTCCGATTATTCAGAATTGTCTTTGATAATTATCTTACTTACATAATAATACTTTTGATTTGTTAATGCAATAAAAAAACCGTAATTGTAATAAAAAAATCGAATTTTGTAGAGACTTGGAAGTTTTTTCCATTTTGTATGTATTAATAATCGTGTTTTTTATTATATTTTTTTATATTTCCTTATTTATATAATTTTTTTTATAATGTATTATTATTTTATATTTTTTATTAAAAGTATATGTCGATTTAAGATATTATTCTATAGTATTGTTTTTTATTAATTTCATGTTTAAATTTATATTTTAATTTACCTTCCTCTATTTACACGTATCTAAATACGTGTTATAATATGATTGTAAGGAGGGAGTATGAAATCTTATTCTTCAAGAGAAATTTTAAAAATACTCAATGCAGATGGATGGTATGAAGTAAATTGTGTTGGTGACCAACACAATTTAAACATCCTACTAAAAAAGGTAAAGTTACTGTTCCTCACCCGAATAAAGATTTACCTCTTAGAACTGTAAAAAGTATTTTTAAACAAGCAGGGATTAATATTAGTTAATCCCTCTCTCCTTACAAAAACTTTAAGGAGTTGATAAAATGAAAAAAGATATATATGTATATCCAGCTATATTTAGCTATGATGAAGATGGTATTTCTGTAGAATTTCCCGATTTACCAGGTTGTTTTACATGTGGAGATACAACAGAAGAAGCCTTAAAAATGGCTAAAGAAGCTCTAGGACTACATCTGTATGGTATGGAAGAAGATAACGATACAATACCAAGTGCAACAACTATAGATAAATTAAACTTAGAGAAAAATCAAATACCTACTTTGATAGAAATATATATGCCGATTCACAGAAAAGCTATAGAAAATTACTCTGTTAAAAAGACTCTTACTATTCCGCAATGGCTTAACAGAGAAGCTGAGAAACATAAGGTTAATTTTTCTCAAATACTTCAAGAAGCTTTGAAAAAACATCTTAATATTCATTAGATATAATTAGAGCAGTATAACTGCTCTTTTATATAAAAACTTATAAAGGGAGTGTACATATGAACATCAAATCAGCTTTTATAAGAAAAAGAGGGGGGAAATTCTATGTATATGTGGAGTACATAGAAGAAACAACTGGTAAGATAAAACAAAAAAGTTATGGAAGCTATGAAAAGAAAAAGGATGCTGAAAAACATTTAATTGAAATAAAGTCAACTATAAACAATAATAAGTTTATTGCTCCAAGCAAGACAACTCTTGTAGAGAGGTGTTATAAATACATAATGTCAAATGAAAAAAAATGGTCTCCTTATACAACTGTAAATAGAAAATCGTGGGTTAAAAATTATATAGAGCCTTTTTTTAAAGATACAATCTTGATAGATGTAAACCCTAGCCTTCTTCAAATCTTTATAAATAAAAATTTTGACGGTTCTGCCTCAACAACCGCAAAAGTTAGATATAATTTTCTATCTTCTGTTTTAAAAGAGTCTTATAGACTAAAAGAAATATCTGAAAATCCTTGCGATTTTGTAAAATTACCAGCTCAAAACGTTACATCTGAAATTGAAATATATAATAGAGAAGAAACACTGTTGTTAATAGAGAAGTTGAAAGATAGTTTGATAGAGATACCCATTCTCTTAATGTTGCTGTTAGGTTTAAGAATCGGAGAGGTAGCTGGTCTTAGATGGTCTGATGTTGATTTAGATAATAGTATAATAAATATTAATCAAATTCTCATATATGCAAATAGTAAAATAACTTTTAAAGAACCAAAAACTGCAAAATCAAAAAGAACTTTATCAGCTCCAAAGGAATTAATTGAAAAATTAAAAATAGAAAAATTAAAACAGAACAAAATGAAATTGCAAGGCACACTTGAAAATGAAAATAATTTAGTGTGTTTAAATACAAATTTAAATCCATGGATACCAGCAACATTAAGTAAAACTTTTCATAACTTTATTAAAAGAAATAATTTAAGAAATATTAGAGTACATGATTTGAGACATACAAATGCAAGTTTGCTTTTGTTGGGGGGTACTAACATGAAAGTGGTTTCTGAAAGATTAGGTCATACAGATATAAAAATAACTATGAATAGATATTCTCATGTTTTAGAGGAAATGGACAAAGAAGCTTCTGATAATCTAAGTAAACTTCTATTTAAATAATGAAAACTGACTGTCAGTTAAATGTCAGTTAAACCTAAAAAAATAGGTTTTGTCAGTTAAATGTCAGTCAGTTATTTTATAATAACTTATTTTAAATATCGCTAAAACTGCACGTTTTAACACTTATTTATGTTTGTTTATACGTATTTATTATTCCTTATTA
>NZ_JAGWCU010000027.1:0-50330 GCF_020657755.1 Clostridioides sp. ZZV15-6388
AAGGCTATAGCAAGTCAGAAATTCTTTGAGTTCAAAACTAAACTAATGTCTAAGTGTAAGCAAAATAATATAGAACTTAGAATTGTTGATAGATTTTATCCATCATCAAAGACTTGTAGCCAGTGTGGAGAGGTTAATAAGAATTTAAAACTTAAAGATAGAGTTTATAAATGTAGTTGTGGTTTATCTATTGATAGAGATTTAAATGCAAGTATTAATCTTAAAAATGCTAAAAAATATAAGGTAGCTTAAATACAAAGTAATTTTCCCACACGTGGCTCAAAAGCACTTATATATGTACGGAGGGCTAACTTCGGAATTTAAGCCTTTGGAGAACTATACCAAATCGTAGTAGCTTAGGCAAGGCGAGGTTCAGTGAAGAAGGAAAAATCTCGATATGGATATATTTGACCATATTTTGAGTAGCAGAGTTTAAAATGTTAAATATAGATGAAATAAAAGAATTAATACCACATAGATATCCATTTTTATTAGTGGACAAGATTACAGAGTTAGAAGTTGGAAAAAGAGCTGTTGGTATAAAAAATGTAACAGTTAATGAACCATTTTTTCAAGGTCATTTTCCAAATTACCCATTGATGCCAGGCGTGTTGATAGTAGAAGCTCTAGCACAAGTGTGTGGAGTGGCAATGATGTCTTTGGAAGAAAATAAAGGGAAATTAGGTGTATTTGCTGGTATTGATAAAGTTAGAATCAAGAGAGAAGTAAGACCAGGAGATACATTGACTATGGAAGTTGAAATGACAACGCTTAGAAGAAATATAGCAAAAGCAGATGCTAAAGCTTATGTTGGTGAAGAACTTGTCTGTAAAGGTGAGTTAATGTTTGCTCTAGTAGAGAAATAAAATTTTTAAGAGTGAAAACAGAAGAATAAATATCAAAATAAAAAGGTAGATAATTTGGAGTATTTATTAAATTAAATACTCTATAGTATCTACCCTTTTAATACAAAAAATTTTATCAGTTACCTTATATAAGATTTAAGTAGATACCAATAGTGCTAAGGCTATTGTTTCAGCTAAGTCTAGTATAAAGCTAAGACGTATATTATTAAATGAAAGTCTGTTATTTTCATCAATTTTATCTACAATTCCTACTATAGAATAATTTCCTATTTGAGGTAGTTTTTTTCCCACACCTTTTCCAGGCAGGATAGGTCCTTCTCTAATCTGTATATTACCTATGTTACTCTGTGACCCCAAGCAAGCATCTATAGCCAAGAAGTTACCTTGCATATGTGTATTTTTTATAGTATCTAAAGACTCATATATATTTAAGGCGTGAATAGGGTTATCTAGTGTACCGTAAACGGGGTATTTAAATTTACTGTTTTTAAGTATTGTTCCAACTAAAGGGCCTAAAGTATCACCTATAGCCCTGTCTGTTCCTATGCAAACAACAATCGTATTTTCATTAATTATGGTTTTGAGAACTGAACTTAGCATCTGTATAACATCATCATCGCTGTAATTTACTTTAGCTAAATACAATAGGAACACCCCCTTCAAAAAAATATATGAATAAAAAACATTAAAAAGACCTAACTTTAAATTTCAGATAGAGATAATATTTTATTTGTCTCACAAAAAAAGTAATGGCAAAAATATGACTAAAAATCTTGACAAAATTTTAAAAAAATAGTAAGCTAATAAGGTAAAATAAAACTTAAATCTTGATTACCTTATCAAGAGAGGCTGAGGGATAGGCCCTGTGAAGCCCAGCAACCACCCAAATGGGAAAAGGTGCTAATTCCTGCAAGACAAAAGTCTTGAGAGATGAGGTCAGTTAATTAGTATGCGATTACGATTATTAACCTCTTCTTATAAGGAGAGGTTTTTTATTTTGAGTAAAATTTCTAAGAATTGAAGATAAGGTAAAACCTATAATAAAAATTAAGAATGAATAAGGAGGAACAAAAATGGCAAGACATTTATTTACGTCAGAATCAGTTACAGAAGGACATCCTGATAAGATATGTGACCAAATATCAGATTCAATATTAGATGCATTGTTAGAAAAAGACCCACAATCTAGAGTAGCTTGTGAAACTACAGTAACAACAGGCTTAGTTTTAGTAGCTGGAGAAATAAGTACATCTGCTTATGTAGATATACCTAAATTAGTAAGAGAAACAGTAAAAGAAATTGGATATACAAGAGCAAAATATGGATTTGACTGTGACACTTGTGCAGTTATAACTTCTATAGATGAACAATCTGGAGATATAGCTATGGGAGTTGATGAAGGTCTAGAGAGTAAGACTGGAGAAGAAATAGAACAAGAAATAGAAAAAGTGGGAGCTGGAGACCAAGGTATAATGTTTGGATTTGCATGTAATGAAACTCCAGAATTAATGCCACTTCCAATATCATTAGCTCATAAATTATCAAGAAGACTTACAGAAGTTAGAAAGACAGGTTTAGTTGATTATTTAAGACCAGATGGAAAAACTCAAGTTACTGTTGAATATGAAGGAAATAAAGCTATAAGAGTACATACAGTTCTTATATCAGCTCAACATTGTGAAACAGTATCAAATGATAAGATAAGACAAGATTTAATTGAGCATGTTATAAAATCAGTTATACCAGCTGAATTACTTGATGAAGATACTAAAATTTATATAAACCCAACAGGAAGATTCGTTATAGGAGGACCTCAAGGAGATACAGGTCTTACAGGAAGAAAAATAATAATAGACACTTATGGTGGATATTCTAGACATGGTGGAGGAGCTTTTTCAGGAAAAGACCCTACAAAAGTTGATAGATCTGCTGCTTATGCCGCTAGATATGTGGCTAAAAATATTGTTGCAGCTGGACTTGCAGATAAATGTGAGATAGAACTTGCATATGCCATAGGTATAGCTAGACCATTATCTATATTTATAGATACTTTTGGGACAGGCAAAGTTTCAGAAGAAAAGCTTGTTGAACTAGTAAACAAACACTTTGATTTAAGACCAGGAGCAATAATAAGAGATTTAGATTTAAGAAAGCCTCTTTACAAAAAGGTTGCTGCTTATGGTCACTTTGGTAGAACTGATATAGATTTACCATGGGAAAAAACTGATAAAGTAGAACAATTAAGAAAAGACGCATTAGGTGAATAGTGCTTAGACAAGGAACTGCTAGAATGTAATTTTATAATTACGTTTTAGCAGTTTTTTATTTTATGATTAAATATATTTAATAAATACTAATTTTCAATCATATAATAAAGAAACATTATTTAGTGAGATTAATATATTTCATTATATAATATTGCATTAAATTAATACATATTAGGAGACATATGTTAAAAACTGGTTAAGATTTCGTTAAGTAATGTTAAATAATTCAAAAAATATTGAAAAGCATCAATAATACAACTAATATAGTCTTAATAAACTTACATTAAATTTTACTTATTAAAAAATTTATTTTATTTAGGAGGGAGTAGTGTGTATGTCGAGTAAAATGAACATCAAAATGGTTATAAGTTTTGCTGGAGCATATGTAGCGACTGTAATAGGTTCTGGATTTGCAACTGGTCAAGAGATATTACAATTCTTTACGTTTTATGGGTATGCTGGTATTATAGGAGGAATAATATCTATGGTATTATTCTCATGGTTTGGAGCAGAAGTTATAGAAAAAGGGAGAGAACTAAAGCTTAAAGAGCCAATAAAGATTTATCAAGTATATTGTGGAAAATATCTTGGTACATTTTTTGAATGGTTTGGACCATTGTTTTTGTTTGGTACATTAGTAATAATGATTGCAGGAGCAGGAGCTACATTGTCAGAGTATTATGGGCTAAATCCATATGTAGGTAGAATTGGCATGGCAATAGTTTCCCTAATAACTGTATCTCTAGGTTTGACAAGACTTTCCAAGATACTAGGCAATATAGGTCCTATAATAATAATATTTACACTTTTAGTGGGAGCAATTAGTTTATTTAGTAATATTGGTGCTTTATCAAATGCAGGAGCTATAGTTGATAGTCTAAACGTTAAAACTGCTACATCAAATGGATATTTCTCAGGTGTACTTTATACTTGCTATAATGTAATAATAGTAATAACATTCTTGACAGGAATGGGAGCTTCAGCAGTAAATAAGAAAGATGCTGTATGGGGAGGTATAGTAGGTGGAGTAGCACTTATGGCAGCAGCTATAATGATGAATCTAGCACTACTTTCAGATGTAGGAAATATATACACAAAAGAAATACCAGCTCTTTATTTAGCTGACAAGATATCTCCAATTATAGGTATTTTATTCTCAGTAGTACTTTTATTAGGAATATATACTACAGCTGTACCATTATTATGGTCAGTAACTAATAGATTTGTGGAAGATGACCATCCTAAATTTAAAATAATAACAGTAGTAGTAAGCATATTAGCATGTATAGGAGGATTATTACCATTTGATAAACTTGTAGGGACATTATATCCATACACAGGTTATATGGGAATTTTAATTTTACTATGTATGCTTTATCGAAGAATTACCAAAACTGAAGGATATAAGGAAAATAAATCTGAAGTAAATTAATATCAAAATAAATTTGTGAAATTTAATCTATGTTTTAGAAGCAAGCTGGTTGAAATAAAATAATTATTTGTATATGGTGCCTTTATTTTAAGGTACCATATTTTTAGGATGCAGATTTTTTTTGTTTCTGATAAAATGTATAATAGTTGGAAATTAAGTTAAGTATAAAAATATAGAAAAATTTTCTGATAGAATCCTATCATAGAACTTAATATATTTAAGTATACTAACATGCAAACGGAACAATTATTAGTATTTTTAGGAGATAAAAATGGAAAAATTAGAAGGAATGATAAGTGAAATAGTCTTTAAAAATGAAGATAATGGCTATACAATAGCTCATCTGGTAAATGAAAATGATGAAATTGTTGTTGTAGGATGTATGCCTACCTTAGCAATGGGAGAGAGTATAGAAGTTGAAGGTAAATGGGTAAACCACAAAATTTATGGAACTCAATTTGAAGTGAATAGTTTTATGCCAGTGACACCATCATCTTTAGAAGGAATTTATGTTTACTTATCTTCTGGTATGATACATGGAATTGGCGAAAAAATGGCTAAGAGAATAATTGATAAGTTTGGTGTTGATACACTAGATGTAATACAAAATTACCCAGAAAAATTACAAGAAGTAGAGGGTATAGGCAGTAAAAAGGTAAAGCAAATAGTAAAGAGTTATGAAGAAGATAGAGAATTAAGAAACATAATAATAGAACTATCTCCTTTTGGAATAACACCCAATTACTGTCTAAAAATATATAAAAAATATAAAAGTAGTGCAATAGAAATTATAAATAAAAATCCATATCAGCTTGCTGAAGACATAAGAGGAATAGGGTTTAAAGTAGCTGATAGTATAGCTAATAAAATTGGCATAGATAAAAATTCTAAAGATAGAGTATGTCAAGGAATATTATATACCTTAAATAAATCCCTAAGTAATGGACATACATATTTACCAGAACACATTCTAATACAAGATTCGGAAAAATTGTTGGAGTTAAGTGGAGACATAGTAAAAGAATGTGTAATGATGTTGGTATATAATCAAAAAATACATATAGAAAAAGTAAATAATGAAAATCTCATATATCTTATGCCATACTACCTATCTGAAAATGGAGTATGTAGTCAAATAGTAAAATTGTCGCAGTATGAATTTGAAGATTTGAATATAGATATAGAAAATGAAATTAAAATTTTAGAAGATGATAAGAAAATTAAGTTAGCAGAGAAACAAGTTTTAGCAGTTAAAGAATCTATGAACAGTGGAGTATTAATTATAACTGGTGGTCCAGGTACTGGAAAGACTACTACTATTAATGCAATTATAGATATATTTGAAAATAATGGTAAAAGCGTAACTTTAGCTGCTCCAACGGGAAGAGCAGCTAAGAGAATGAGTGAAACTTCTAATAAAGAAGCAAAGACTATACATAGATTATTAGAAATGGGATTTTCAACAGATGATGATTTAACATTTTTTAAAGATGAAGAAGACCCGATAAACTCAGATGTAATAATAGTCGATGAAGTATCAATGGTAGATATTATCTTAATGTATAATTTACTTAGAGCAATAAAATTAGGAACAAGAGTAATATTAGTTGGGGATAGTGACCAATTACCTTCTGTAGGTGCGGGTAATGTACTTAAGGACATGATAGACTCAAATATTATAAATGTGGTCAAATTAAATGAAATATTTAGACAAGCTCAAGAAAGTATGATAATTGTGAATGCGCATAAGATAAATAATGGCGAACCACTTCATTTAAATACAAAGGGAAAAGACTTCTTTTTTATAAGAAAATCAACGAATGAAGAGATATTGAATGAAATAATAGGTTTGGTAAATGAAAGACTACCTAAATTTTATAATGTTGATAAACTAAAAGATATACAGGTTTTATCTTCAATGAGAAAAGGAGAGCTAGGAGTTACCAATCTGAATATAGAGTTACAAAAGTATCTTAACAAAAAGGAGAAGTTTAAAGTAGAAGAAAGTTTTTCTAAAAGGTTGTTTAGAGTTGGTGACAAGGTAATGCAAGTAAAAAATAATTATACAAAAAAATGGGAGACAGAAGACCAAAAGGAAAGTGGGGAAGGTATATATAATGGAGATATAGGCTATGTATATCATATAGATAAAGATAAGAAAACTATTTATGTGTTATTTGACCAAACTAAAATTGTATCATATTTATATGATGAGTTAGATGAGATTGACCATAGTTTTTGTACAACTATACATAAAAGTCAAGGAAGTGAATTTCCAGTTGTAGTGATACCAATAACTTGGGCTCCTCCTATGTTATTAAGCCGTAATTTATTATATACAGCAGTGACAAGAGCAAAAAAATTAGTTGTATTAGTTGGAGATGTGAAATATTTGGAATATATGATAAAAAATAATAGAGTAAATCAAAGATATTCAAACTTAGGATATAAGCTAAATAAATTCAAACAAGAAGGGCTGTTGATAGAGTAAATATGAAAATATGCAATGATAATTTTATTAAGAGTCTTAGAAATCTGATTAATAAATGTCTGGATTTTATTTATCCTGAAAATATAAATTGCATAATTTGTGATAAATCAATAAAAAAAACTAATACCTATTCAGTCTGTAAAAGTTGTTTTGATGAAATGAATTTTATACTAAATGGGTGCATAAAATGTGGAAAGCCAATCATACATCATTCGCTTGAAAAAGAATTTATTGAAGGATGTAGCTATTGTTTTGATAAAAGTTTTTATTTTGATAAGTCAATCTCCTGTATTGAATACAATGATATAACTAAAAAAATAATATTAGGATTAAAGTACAATCAAAAAACATTTATGGCTAAATACATAGCTCAAATAATGAAAGAAAAGTTGGATTTAGAAAATGTGAAATTTGATTATATATTATTTGTTCCACTTCATAGGAAAAGACTTAATAAAAGAGGATTTAATCAAGCACGAAAAATAGCTTTGAGTTTGAGTAAAATAACAAATGTTCCAATATTAGATTGTATATCTAGGGAAAAAAATACAAGGATGCTCTATAAGTTAAGTAAACAAGAGCGAAAAAAGGAATTAAAAAATGTATTTGCTGTTAACGAAAATATTAAATTAATAAATAATAAAAATGTACTTTTGATAGATGATATATTTACAACTGGCTTGACAACAAATGAAATATCTAAGATTTTAAAGTTATCTGGTGTTAATAAGGTTTTTGTAATGACTTTGCTTACAAGAGCAAATGACAACTATGTTATGGAATAATCTTATATATTGACAATTTCACTTTAAAATATTAAAATGAATAAGTGATATTTAGGTCTGTGGTTGAAAGTCCAAGCCAGTCGCAGGCAAAAGGATCCACGTAAGTTAACACTAAAAGTTGAGTTAATGAGCATGGTGCGGCTTAGAAGTAAGACCTACCGATAATAAAATCGAGAGAGAGTAGTAGTGCGGCGAACCCAAGCGAACCCTCCAGTAGGCGAGTGTGGGGTCAAAGACCAGGTCAGCTAAATATCATATTAAAAGAGAGCTAACATAATGTTTTTATGTGTAGCTCTTTTTTATATATAATAAATTTAGAATGAGTCATAAAGAGGTGATATATATGAACAAAAGACAAGAGAATTTGTTGACAGTATTGCTATTAAAAGAAGAATTTATAAATATCAATGAGATTGCTAACGATTTTGAGTGCTCAGAGAGAACAATAAGAAATGATTGTAAGTACATTGATGAATGGTTATCTACTTTTTGTAGTGCTTATATTAAAAGAAAGCCTAACATAGGGATTAAGTTTAGTGGAGATGATACGGATAAAATAGTAGTAAATCAGAAGTTAAGAGGTGAAGTTAAAAGAGTAAATAGTGAACTTCATAAACAAGTTGAGATATTGAATCTATTACTTTGCAATAATAAGAAAGTTACCTTAAATGATTTATCCAATAAATTGTATATAAATAAAAATATTGCTAGAGAAGAAATAAATAAATTATCAGTAGAATTAAGTAATTATAATTTAAAAATTTCAACTAAAACAGGTAGTGGTATATGTATTGAGGGAAATGAGAAAGACATAAGGATAATGTTAGTGGCGTTCTTATTTAAATATATAGATAAATACAGACTAAACATGGATGAAATAGAATATTTCCATATGGTAGACATAATAGTTGTCAAAAATATAATGTCTATGATAGAAGATAAAATGGATATAAGACTTACAGATGTCTCATTCAGGCAATTGATGTTATTTTTACTTATAAATATCATACGAATAAGGTTAGGGAATTCTTTTGAAATATTAAATATTAAAAAAGAACTAAAGTTAGAAATTCTTATATTAGATATAGAAAATGAGTTGAAATCCAGTCTGTCTATAGTGTTAAACCATGAAGAAAAATTATTTATAGAGTCACTAATACTTGGTATGAATAAACAAATAAATAGTAAAGATACTAAAAAATCACTATACCTTAATGAAGAATTATCAGAGTACACAAAAAGAATTATAAATCTAGTATCAGAAGAATCAGGTATAAACTTTAATAATGATATATTGCTTTATGACCAATTAATATGTCACTTAAATGTTACAATGTACCAAATGCAAAGTAATGTTTATTTGGAAAATCCACTTTTAGATAATATAAAAAATAAATTTTGTTTTTTATTTACAGTAATTTCAAATTCAATAGGAATTGAGCAAAAAGAAAAACAAATAACTGAAGATGAAATAGGTTATCTTACTCTTCACTTTCAAACATCTTTAGAAAGAAAAAGTAATAAGAGAGAATCAACTAAAAAAGCAAGTATCGTATGCCCATTTAGCTTTGGAGTAAGTATGTTGCTAAAAGTAAAGATAGAAAAGAGATTTAATAATATAGAAATAGTTGAAACTCTAAGGGAAGAAGATTTAAGAAGAGATAACTTCAATAAAATGATAGATTTTATAATTGCATTTCAAGAATATGAAAATGTACAAAAGCCAATTTTTATAACAACACCACTATTTACTGATGAAGATGAAAATAAACTTAAAGAATTTACCAACAAAATAAAAGAAAAAGATACATCATATAAACTTATGAATAGATTAATGATGTCTGATTATTTAATAAGAGAGCTAGAACATAATGATATTTATGAGGCTATAGCATACTTAACTAATTTATTAATCGAAAAGCATTATGCAGATAAGGAGTATTTAAATTCTATTATAGAAAGAGAAAAGGCATATCCAACTAATGTTGGGAAAGGAATATTGTTTCCTCACGGAGATATGAAATACATAAAACAATCTGTCTTATGTTTTGCAAGATTGAAAACACCAATAAAAATTAGAAATGGAAAATACATAAAGATTATACTTTTGTTAGCTTATAAAAAAGATGATGATAGAAAAGTATTTAGAGAATTATTCAAAGAAATATCTAAATTGACAGAAGATGAAAATATGCTTGATGTGCTAAGTAAATGTGATATTAAAAATATAAAAAATATTCTTATATAAATTTATATCAAAATGTGAATAAGCACAAAATTTTCCATCCAATGGAAAAAGTTGTGCATGTTTTTTTGTTTTTATAAGATATGATATATCTATCAGATAGAAATCAGTTAAAAGTAGACAAGTAATTTAGGAGGAAGAAATGGAAGAAATAGTATTAAAGATTATAATTCATGCTGGAAATGCAAAATCTATGCTTTACGAAGCTCTTGATTGTGCAAAGGAAAACGATTTTGAAAAGGCTGATGAATTAATCGAAAGTGCAAATGAAGAAATATTAAAAGCACATAAAGTACAAACAGAACTTATACAAAAGGAAGCAGGAGGAAATAAGTCAGATATATCTATCTTACTAATTCACTCTCAAGACCATTTAATGACTTGTATGAGTGAAAGAAACCTTATAAAAGAAATGATAGTGCTAAGAAAAGAAATTCAAAAACTAAAATAAAAAGTAATTAAGGGGGATTTAAGATAATGAAGAGAAAAGTATATTTATTTTGTAGTTTTGGGATGTCAACAAGCTTACTTGCAGGAAAGATGCAGAAAGTAGCAGATGAACACAATTTACCAATAGAAGTAGAAGCATTTCCAATAGCAGAAATTGATAAGATAGTTGCAGAAAAGAATCCAGATTGTATATTGTTAGGGCCTCAAGTTAAATACATGCTAAAGGAGTTAAAGCCAAAGTTTGAAGCTCAAGGAAAACCTGTGGATATAATAAACGAAACTGATTATGGAACTATGAATGGAGAAAAAGTATTAAAGCTTGCTATAAAATTAATAAAATCTAAACAAGCTTAAAGTCTTAAAATATAGTAAAAAGATACTGAGAAATGAGGGTGGATAGATGAATAAATTGGAAAGAATACTTATGCCATTGGCTGAAAAAATAGGTAAAAATAAATTATTAATTGCAATTAGAGATGGTTTTTTAGTATCATCACCATTATTGATAATAGGGTCGTTATTTTTATTAGTAGCGAACTTCCCAATAAAAGGATGGGACGAATTCGTAGGTCAAATTTTTGGTCCAGATTGGGCAGTAAAATTACAACAACCAACTATAGCGACTTTTGAAGTAATGACTTTACTTGCAGTTTTAGGAATTGGTTACTCTTATGCTAAACAAATAGATGTAGACCCAATTGCATCAGCAGCAGTTGCAATAGTAGCTTTTTTTATAGTGACACCATTTGTAATACCATATACACCAGAAGGAACAAAGGCAGTCTATATGGTAACAGGTATCCCATTAGGTTGGATGGGTTCTAAGGGAATGTTTGTAGGAATGATAACCGCAATAACATCTGTTAAATTATTTGCAGTAGTTGTTAAAAAAGGGTGGACATTGAAGATGCCAGATGGAGTTCCTCCAACTGTTTCAAAATCATTTGCTGCATTAATACCAAGTGCAATAGTTATGATAGTTTTCTTTTTAGTTAAGATTGCTTTTGAAGCTACACCATATGGAAGTATACATGAATTTATATTTAAGTTTTTACAAATGCCATTATTAAAATTAGGAAATAGTTTAGGTGCTATGGCAATAGCTTATATATTCTTACATTTATTCTGGTTCTTTGGAATAAATGGTAGTAGTGTTGTTGGAGCTGTCTATAATCCAATATTAAAAATTTTATCAGCTGAAAATTTAGCGGCTTTTCAAGCTGGTTCAAAAATACCAAACATAATAACTGGTCAATTCCAGGATATGTTTGCAACATTTGGTGGAGCAGGTAGTACACTATCCTTAATTATAGCTATGTTACTTATATGCAAAAGTAAACGTATAAAATCAATGGGTAAATTATCAATTCTACCAGGGATATTTGGAATAAATGAGCCATTAATATTTGGTCTACCAATAATGCTTAACCCAATATTATTGATACCATTTGCAATAGTTCCAACAATAAACATAATAATAGCTTATTTCTGTATGTCAGCAGGATTAGTACCACTTACAAATGGAGTTCAATTGCCATGGACAACTCCAATTATATTCTCTGGATTTCTAACAACAGGATGGCAAGGTGCTTTACTACAAATAATACTTCTTGTACTAGGAATATTTATGTACATGCCATTTATAAAAATGTTAGATAAACAATATTTAAAAGAAGAAAAAACAAATGTTGAAGAGGAAGATGATGATATATCTTTTGATGATTTAGTATTATAGGAGGAAAATTATGAAGAAAATAGTTATGATATTGGATCAAATACAAGCAGGTGCAGGTGGGAAAGAAAAAAGCAATATACCTCCTGCTGGAAAATCAAGCCCATTAGGTCCAGGTATAATGATGGAACCATTTTTAAAAGAATCTAAAGTGATAGCGACACTTTTTTGTGGGGATGAATTTTTTATAAACAATGAAGAAGAAGTAACAAATAAGATGATAGCTATGGTTAAAAAGTTAAATCCTGATGTAGTAATTTGCGGACCAAGTTTTAACTATGAAAATTTTTCTAAGATGTCAGCAATATTATCTAAAAGTATAAACAATAAAACGGATATACCAGCTTTTGCGGCTATGTCAGAAGAAAATACAGATATAATAAACGAATACAAAAATGATATATGTATAGTTAAGACACCTAAAAAAGGTGGAATTGGTCTTAACGATTCACTAAACAATATATGTAAATTAGCAAAATCAATAGCAAATAAAGAAGATATAACTTCAATGAGAGAAGAATTTTGTTATTAATTAATACTCCACCAATTGTCAAGTTTAAGTACCATACTATATTATGATTAAAGTATATGGATAGAGTTTATATAATTAAGGAGGGATTTTCTGATATGTGGGGAATGATAGCAACATGGAGAATGGCCATAGAAGGAATCACTGAAGCATCAGAACATTTAGAAAAAGGAATGGAAGCAGGAGATGCTGTAGAACTTGCTGTAAGAAAAGTTGAAGATTATCCATTCTATAAATCGGTTGGATATGGAGGACTTCCAAATGAAAACTGTGAAGTAGAACTTGATGCTGCATTTATGGATGGAAACACACTAGATATAGGAGCAGTTGCAGGTATAAGAGATTATTCTAATCCTGTCAGTATAGCTAGAAAACTAAGTTATGAGAAAGTGAATAATTTCTTAGTTGGAATAGGAGCTGAAGAGTATGCTCATAAAAATGGATTTGAAAGAAAAAATATGTTAACAGATAGAGCTAAGCTCCATTATAAGAAAAGGAAAAAAGAAACTTTAGATAAAGGATTAAGCCCATATGCTGGTCATGATACTGTTGGGATGATATCTTTAGATAAAAATGGAAAGATGTGTGCAGCAACCTCAACAAGTGGTCTATTTATGAAGAAAAGAGGTAGAATAGGAGATTCTGCACTATCTGGTTCGGGGTTCTTCGTTGATAGTAGCATAGGAGGGGCTACAGCTACTGGTCTTGGAGAAGATTTGATGAAAGGATGTATATCATATGAGATAGTTAGACTTATGAAAGAAGGAAAACATCCACAAGAGGCATGTGATATAGCAGTAAATGAGTTAGATGAACAGCTTATCAAAAGACGAGGAAAAGCTGGAGATTTATCATTAGTTGCTATGAATAATAAAGGAGAGTGGGGAGTAGCTACAAATATAGCTGACTTTACATTCTCAGTAGCTACTAAAGCAGAAACTCCTACAGTGTATATATCAAATAGAATAGATGGTAAAACTATACATAAGGTTGTTTCAAACGAGTGGATGGAAGCATATGAAGCTAGAATAAAGGCACCAATAGAAGTGAGTGAATAAAGTTTGTATTTATACAGTAAAGTAGAGTTCTTTAATATTTAAAAGGAGATTTTTATGAATATCATAAACAATAAAGTAGATGAGATAAAAGAAGATTTATTAAGTGATATTGTAGATATTGTAAAAATACCTAGCGTTGAAGGGGAGCCAGAAAATGGCTTCCCTTTTGGCGAAAAGGTAGGAAAAGCACTTAATAAAGCACTAGAAATTTCAAGAAAATTAGGATTTAAAGTTAGAAACTTAGACAATTATATTGGTTATGCAGAATATGGAGATAGTAAAGATTATATCTGTGTAATTGGCCATGTAGATGTAGTACATGAAGGTGAAAATTGGATATATCAACCTTATGGAGGAGATATATATAATGGAAGAATCTATGGTAGAGGGGTATTAGATAATAAAGGTCCTATAATGTGTGCTTTATATGGACTATATGTTATTAAAGAATTAAGTTTAAAGTTAGATAAAAAAGTTAGGATAATTTTTGGTACAAATGAAGAAAGTGGATTTAAAGATATACCATATTATTTAAAAAAAGAAAAACCTCCTATAATGGGGTTCACACCAGATTGCAAATATCCTGTTGTATATGGTGAAAAAGGTATGGCGAAAATTATAATCAAAAATAACTGTAACTATAAGGAAGATATATTTTTAAGCTTTATAGAAAATATGTCTGAAAAAGTGATTGTTACAAATCAAGAGTTACATAAAGAGAATAGTTACATAATGCTGGAGATAAAAGTAAAATATGACTTTAGTTATAAACTAGAAGATGTACTACATGAAATAAAATCTAATTTTCCTAATGGTACAGAGATAGAAGTAATTTGTAATTTTAATCCTGTATATTTTGATAAGGATAGTAAGCTTGTTAAAAAACTTCAAATAGCTTATGAAAGAGTAACATCATTAGATGGTACTCCAGTAACAACTAATGGAGGTACATATGCAAAAGTAATGCCAAATATAGTTCCATTTGGACCTTCGTTTCCAGGACAAAAAGGAATAGCACATAATCACGACGAATATATGGATATAGATGATATAATTTTAAATGCAAAGATATTTGCAAATGCAATATATGAATTAGCAAAGGAGTAGTTATGTTAGAGATAATAGGAATGACAGTAGAAGACGCTAAGATTATAGAAGATTGTGGCGCAGATAGAATAGAATTAGTTAGTGCTTTAACTGAAGGAGGACTGACACCAAGCTTTGGCCTTATAGAAAGTGTTGTTAACAGTGTAAAGATACCTGTGAATGTAATGATAAGACCTCATGCCAAAAGTTTTGTGTATAGTAAAGAGGATATAAATATAATGTTAAAAGATATAAATACAGTCAAAGAGATTGGAGCTAATGGCGTTGTATTTGGAATGCTAGATAAGAATGATAATATAGACGAAGAAAATTTAGATTTTTTGTTGCAATACTGCGATAATCTTGATGTTACATTTCATAGAGCAATAGATGAATCAAATACAATAGAAAGTGTTAATATTCTAAAGAATTATGACAGAATTACAAATATACTAACATCAGGGGGCAAGGGAAATATAAAAGATAATATAAAAATTATAAAAGATATGATGCTTAACTCTAATAATATAAAAATTCTTTTAGGTGGAGGTCTTGATTTTAATAATATAGTTGAAATAAAGGGAGTAACTAAGGCAAATAATTTTCATTTTGGTACAGCTGTTAGAATAGATAAGAGTCCATTTGAAGATATAGACGGACAAAAGCTTAAACAATTAGTAGATATAATTTCGAAATAATATAAACATATATGATTTATACAACTTATTAGATTAAATAAAGAGTGTTAGTCAATTGTAGTTTGGGTATATGAATATTGATTAAGAAATTATTGTTATGATGCTTTACTACTTTTAGGTAATCTTGAAGCTAAACTAAATAGTGAAAGAAAAAATGAAATATGGAGGTCTTAGAAGGTGGATAACTATGAAAAATTTATAAAAGTTAAGTGGCATAGAATACATATAATTTCCTAAAATTACCACTTTATGACATGAATTCACATATTAATAAACAATTATTGGAGATATTTGTGGATAGAAAGGGCAATAAAAATAGCTTTAAATACACAGGAACAAGAGTTATTAACAGTTTTATCCACATTATCCACAGGGTATTGTTATAATATTAATCCACATAAGCGTTAAGGTGATTAAAAATGAAAAATAATTCTATCAATTGAATAGAAAAAATCACAAAAGTTAATAATAAAAGAAGGATTATGAGAGTTCGTGTAGAATATATTATTAAAGTATAAATTTTCTTATACTGGCATAATTGAAGGGAGATGTACTTATGAACATAATTATATCTGGAAAACAAATCGAATTGACTGATGCAATAAAAAATAAAATCGAAAGCAAATTAAGTAAGTTAGATAATTACATTCATCCAGACACTGATGTAAAGGTTACAGTAAGTGCTAGAAAAACAAGACAAAAAATAGAAGTAACAATAGCTACTGTAAATGGTCCTATAATTAGAGCAGAAGATATGCAGGAAAATTTATACACAGCTATAGATGTTGTATATGATAAATTAAGTAGACAATTAAAAAAATATAAAAAGAGACTACAAGATAAGCATCAAGACAATAAGAGTATAAGATTCCAAGATGCAGAGATAAATCTAGCAGATGAACAAGAAGATTACGAAGATGAAAATCAAGATATAGTAATTCAAAGACGTAAGAAGTTTAGTGTTAAGCCAATGAGCGAAGAAGAAGCTGTATTACAAATGGAATTAGTAGGACATGATTTCTATATGTTCAAGAATATAGATTCAGATGAAATAGCCGTAGTTTATAAACGTCATAATGGCGGATATGGTATAATAGAACATGAATAAAGCAATTTAGATTTAATCATATTAGCTATCGATAAATTATTTATCGATAGCTTTTTAAATTAATATTAAAAGTATAGTTTTTATGGTAAAATGAATAATAGTACAATAAAGAACGAGGAGAGATGTAAAATATGAGCTTTATGGATAGTTTATTCAACATGGCAGATAAAAAAGAATTGAAAAAGTTCAGTAAGACTGTTGATATAATAGATTCATTAGAACCTAAATTTGAATCTATGGCAGACTCGGAACTTAAAAATATGACAAATACATTTAAAGAAAGATTAGAAAATGGAGAAAGTATAGATGATATACTTCCAGAAGCATTTGCAGTAGTCAGAGAGACTTCTAAAAGAGTATTAGGTCTTAGACACTACAGAGTTCAAATGATTGGAGGTATAGTATTACATCAAGGAAGAATAGCTGAGATGAAAACAGGTGAAGGTAAAACTTTGGTTGCAACTGCTCCTGTTTATTTGAATGCTCTTACTGGAAAAGGTGTACATGTTGTAACAGTAAATGACTACCTTGCAAAACGTGATAGAGACCAAATGGCAAAAGTTTATGAGTTTTTAGGAATGAGTGTAGGTGTTATTGTACATGGTCAAAATCCAAAAGTTAGAAAAGAACAATATGATTGTGATATAACTTATGGTACAAATAATGAATACGGATTTGACTACTTAAAAGACAATATGGTAATACACAAAGAGCAAAGAGTTCAAAGAGGATTAAATTATGCGATAGTGGATGAGGTCGACTCTATACTTATAGATGAAGCTAGAACACCACTTATTATATCTGGTCCTGGAGATAAATCAACTCACTTATATTCAGATGCAAATACATTTGTGTTAACTTTAAAACCAGATGACTATGAATTAGAAGAAAAAGATAAGGCTGTATCTCTAACAGCATCAGGTATACAAAAAGCAGAGGTATATTTTAATGTTGATAATATAACAGATATATCTCATACAGAGTTATACCACCATATAAATCAGGCTCTAAGAGCACATGTAATAATGAAAAAAGATGTTGATTATGTTGCTAAAGATGGAGAAATAGTAATAGTTGATGAGTTTACTGGTAGACTTATGTTTGGTAGAAGATATTCAGAAGGCTTACATCAAGCAATAGAAGCAAAAGAAGGTCTTAAAATACAGAGAGAATCTAAAACACTAGCTACTGTAACATTCCAAAATTACTTTAGAATGTATAAAAAACTTTCAGGTATGACTGGTACAGCAAAAACAGAAGAAGAAGAGTTTAAAGCAATATATAAAATGGATGTTTTCCAAGTGCCTACTAATAAGCTTATGGTAAGAGAAGATTTACCAGATTGTGTATATAAAAGTGAGATAGGTAAATTTAACGCTGTAGCTGAAGAAATAATTGAAAGACACAAAGTTAATCAACCAATACTTGTAGGTACAGTTTCGATAGAAAAGTCAGAACTACTATCACAAATATTAAAGAAAAAAGGTATTAAACATGAAGTGTTAAACGCTAAACACCATGATAAAGAAGCAGAAATAATAGCACAAGCAGGTAGACTTGGAGCTGTTACAATAGCTACTAACATGGCTGGTCGTGGTACTGATATAGTTTTAGGTGGGAATCCAGATTTCTTAACTAAGAGAGAAATGAGAAGAAATGGATTTAAAGAAGATGTAGTAAATAGAGTTGATACTCCAATAGAAGGAATACCTGTGGCAGGAAATGAAATTTTATTTGAAGCTAGAGCAGAGTACGAAAGATTATATAAACAATTTAAGCAACAAACAGAAGAAGAACAAAAACAAGTGATAGAAGCAGGTGGACTTGCTATAATTGGTACAGAAAGACATGAATCTCGAAGAATAGATAACCAGTTAAGAGGTCGTGCTGGTCGTCAAGGTGACCCAGGTAGCTCAAGATTTTATATAGGGCTTGATGATGACCTTATGAGATTGTTTGGAAGTGATAGAATATCTGGAATCGTAAATAAAATAGGTCTTGAAGAAGACATGCCTATAGAACATAGAATATTATCTAAATCTATTGAAGGTGCACAAAAGAAAGTCGAAGGTAAAAACTTTGGAATAAGAAAACATGTACTTCAATATGATGATGTTATGAATAAGCAAAGAGAAATAATATATGCAGAGAGAAAACGTGTATTAGAAGGTGAAGATTTACAAGAGCAAGTACAGTCAATGACTCATTCTATAATAGAAGAATCAGTGACTCTTTATACAAAAGATAAAGGATTTGATGAAGACGGATTTAAGGAACATATGTATAATCTGTTTTTACCAAAAGGTAGTATAGAAATCCCAGAGATAGAAAAGCTTAATCCAGTTGAAATAACAGAAAAAGTTTATGAAATAGCTATGAAGATATATACTGCAAAAGAAGAACAAATAGGTTATGAAAGAATGAGAGAAGTTGAGAGAGTTATCTTACTTCAAGCTGTTGATAATCATTGGATAGACCATATAGATGCAATGGATCAATTACGTCAAGGTATAGGGCTTCGTGCTGTAGGTCAACAAGACCCAGTTATTGCTTATAAAATGGAAGGTTTTGATATGTTTGATGAGATGAATAAACATATCAAAGAAGATACTGTAAGATATTTATTTAATATAACAATAGAGGCTCCAGTGGAAAGAAAAGCAGTTGTAGATGTTGAAAATCTAACTTCTCCATCAGATGGAACTCTTCCAACAAGTAAAACTATTAAAAAAGATGAAAAGGTTGGAAGAAATGATTTATGTCCTTGTGGAAGTGGCAAGAAATATAAAAACTGTTGTGGAAGATAGTCTTGGAGGATTAAATGTTAAGGATACAAGAGTATAGACATAGTGTGGAGCAAATAGCTTCAAATTTAGAAGAATTGAGGGTTTCTCTTTGACGTAGCTTCATTGATGGAAAAGATAAAAATTAATGAAGAGAAGATAAACAAACAAGATTTTTGGAATGATAATGAAGTAGCACAAAAAGTACTTCAAGAAAATAAAGCTTTAAAAGAAACTCTAGATGAATATGAAAGTCTAAACAGCTTATTAGAAGATGTAGAAGTATTAATTGAAATAGGTCTAGAAGAAGAGGATGATTCTGTTGAAAAGGATATAGAAAAGTCTATAGAATCAATAGAAGAAAAATTATCTGAGATGAAAATAAAAACTCTTCTAAATGGTGAGTATGATAAAAATAATGCTATATTATCTATAAATGCTGGAACTGGAGGTCTAGACGCTCAAGATTGGGCTCAGATGCTTCTAAGAATGTATATAAGATGGGCAGAAGGTAAGGGTTATAAAGTTAAGCTTTTAGATATAATATCAGACCCTGAAGCGGGAATAAAGACAGCTACAATTCTTGTAGAGGGAACCAATACTTATGGATATTTAAAAAGTGAAAAAGGGGTTCATAGATTGGTAAGAATATCTCCATTTGACCCATCAGGAAAGAGACATACTTCATTTGCTTCTATAGATGTAACACCAGAGTTAGATGAAAATATAGAAGTGGAAATTAATCCATCAGATTTAAAGATAGACACATATAGAGCGTCTGGTGCTGGAGGACAGCATGTAAATACAACTGACTCAGCTGTTAGAATAACACATATTCCTACTGGTGTAGTGGTTCAGTGTCAAAATGAAAGGTCTCAACATTTAAATAAAGATAGAGCTATGAGACTTTTGATGGCAAAATTGATAGAGTTAAAAGAATTAGAGCAAAAGGAAAAAATAGAAGATATACAAGGCAAATACTCACAAATAACGTGGGGTAGCCAAATTAGGTCATATGTTTTCCAACCATATAAGTTAGTCAAAGACCATAGGACAAATGCTGAGTTTGGAAATGTAGATAGTGTGATGAATGGAAATATAGACTTGTTTATCAATGAATACTTAAAAATGAATAAGACAGTTTAATAAATAATGCACAGTAATTAAGATAGATATATAAGAAGGTTAGTGCTTACTATGCACTTTACAGCACTTAGGCTGAGGACTACAACCCTCAGCCTTCGTTCTGTTTGTTATACTTATGAAAAAACTAACATTAGGAGTGAAAAAAATTGGATATAAATCAAATCTTAAAAAATGAATTTAATCTCAGAGACGAACAAATAAATAATACACTAAAGCTTATTGATGAAGGAAATACAATACCCTTTATAGCTAGATACAGAAAAGAAATGACTGGTGAGATGAGTGATGTCACATTAAGAGAATTCTATGAAAAATTGATGTATCTAAGAAACCTTCAAAGTAGAAAAGATGATGTAGTTAGGTTAATAGATGAACAAGGAAAATTAACAGATGAGATAACACAAAATATAGAAAAAGCAAAAACACTACAAGAAGTAGAAGATATATATGCGCCATATAAACAAAAGAAAAGGACTAGAGCAACAATAGCAAAAGAAAAAGGGCTAGAAAATCTAGCAGTATCAATACTAGAGAGGAATCTAGATAATATAGATTTAGAGGCAAAGAGTTATATAAATGAAGAAAAAGAAGTAATTTCTGTTGAGGATGCCCTAAAAGGCGCAAGAGATATAATTGCAGAAACAGTTTCAGATGATGCTAAGATTAGAAAATACATAAGAGAGCTTGCTTTAAGAGAAGGAATGATAGTTAGTAAAAGTTCTACTGATGAGAAATCAGTTTATGATATGTATTATGATTATAGTGAAGCAGTAAAAAGTATGGCTCCACATAGAGTTTTAGCAATAAATAGAGGAGAAAAAGAGAATTTTTTAAAAGTTAAATTAGAAATAAATAATGATAAAGTTTTAAATTATATAGTAAATGAATATGTAAAGGATAAAAACTTTAAGAATAAAGATGAAATTGTAAATTCAATAGAAGATTCGTATAAAAGATTAATTTTCCCATCTATAGAAAGAGAAATAAGAAATCATCTGACAGAAATAGCTCAAGAAAGAGCTATAAGTGTATTTGGAAAAAATGTTAAAAGTTTATTACTTCAACCACCAGTTAAAGATAAAGTAGTTATGGGATTTGACCCTGCATTTAGAACTGGTTGCAAAATAGCAGTTGTAGATAAAAATGGTAAATTATTGGACTATACAACAGTATATCCAACAGACCCTCAAAATAATGTAGAAGGGGCAAAGAAGACTTTAAAAGAATTAATTGAGAAATATAATATAGATATAATTTCAATAGGAAATGGGACAGCATCAAGAGAATCAGAAACATTTGTATCAGAAATGATAAAGGAGATAGATAGAGAAGTTCAATATGTTATAGTCAGTGAGGCTGGTGCATCAGTTTATTCAGCATCTGAACTTGCAAATGAAGAACATCCAGATATAAATGTATCAATAAGAGGAGCTATATCTATAGCGAGAAGACTACAAGACCCATTAGCAGAACTTGTAAAAATAGACCCTAAGAGTATAGGTGTAGGTCAATATCAACATGACTTAAACAAGAAGAGATTAGAAGAAGTATTAAATGGAGTTGTTGAGGATTCTGTAAATAGTGTTGGAGTAGATTTAAATACTGCATCATATTCTCTCTTAGAGCATATTGCAGGAATAAGTAAGGTTATCGCAAAAAATATAATAGCATATAGAGAAGAAAATGGAGACTTTACATCAAGAGTCCAATTGAAAAAAGTAAAAAGACTTGGACCTCAAGCATTTACTCAATGTGCTGGATTTATGAGAATTTTAGATGGAAAAAATCCTCTAGATAATACAGGTGTACATCCTGAAAGTTATGATATATGCAAAAAAATGATTGAAATAATAGGATATTCTTTGGATGATATAAAAAATAAAAATATAGAAGAAATAGATGAAAAAGTTAAGGAAATTGGTTTGAGAGAATTAAGTGAAAAATTGGAAGTAGGTCAAGTTACTTTAAGAGATATAATAGCTGAAATCAAAAAACCAGGAAGAGACCCAAGAGAAGAAGGTATAAAGCCTATACTTAGAACTGATGTCCTAAAAATTGAAGATATACAAGAAGGAATGTCTTTAAAAGGTACCATAAGAAATGTTGTAGATTTTGGAGCATTTGTAGATATTGGAATAAAAAATGATGGATTAGTTCATAAATCAGAAATGAGTAATAGCTTTGTAAAAGACCCTATGAGTATTGTTACAGTAGGTGATATAGTAGATGTAAAAGTAATTGGAATTGACTTAAATAAAAAAAGAGTAGCATTGTCAATGAAAAAATAGGCTAATTTATGTTTAGTTATGCTACTTACATGTAACAATTATAAATGTAAGTAGCATAATAAAAAATTTAAGAAATTATGAAATGAGATTGTAAAAAAATAATATTTAAAATAATTAGTATAGTATTGAAAATCAGGAGGAAAATGAATGGTTTTTGTAAAAAATGGTAACATAAATACCATAACAAATGGAATAATTCAGGGAGATATACTTATAGACCAAGGAAAAATAATAGAAATAGGAAAAGATTTAATAGCACCTTTAGATGTAGAGGTGATAGATGCAAGTGGTAAATTTGTGTTTCCAGGGTTTATAGATGCCCATACTCATTTAGGATTATGGGAAGATGGTATAGGATTTGAAGGAGCAGATGGAAATGAAGAAACTGACCCAATAACACCACAATTAAATCCTATAGATGGAATTAATCCAATGGACAGAACATTTAAAGAAGCTTTTGAAGGTGGTATAACTTCTGTATGTACAACTCCTGGAAGTGCAAATGTTATGGGAGGTCAATGTATAGCTATAAAGACATATGGAAAAAGAATTGATAAAATGGTAATAAAAAATCCAGTAGCATCTAAAATAGCCTTTGGAGAAAATCCAAAAAGTTGTTATGGTCAAGATGATAAATCTCCACAAACTAGAATGGCAATAGCTTCATTACTTAGAGAAAATCTTAAAAAAGCAGAAGAATATTTAGAGGAAGTCGACCTGTATGAAAGCCATGATGATGAAGACTGTGAAAAACCTGAATATGATATAAAAATGGAAAGTTTGATACCTGTTTTAAGAGGAGAAATTCCTTTTAAAGCACATGCCCATAGAGCTGATGATATGTTCACAGCTATAAGGATTGCAAAAGAGTTTAATTTAAAGCTTACATTAGACCATTGTACAGAAGGTCATCTTATAGTAGATGAGCTATTGGAAGAAAGATTTCCTGTAATAGTAGGACCATCCTTATCAGAAAGGTCTAAATTTGAACTTAGAAATTTAACGTTTAATACAGCTGGAATACTTTCAAATGCAGGGCTTGATGTGTGTATAATGACAGACCATCCAGTAATACCAGTTCAATATCTTCCAATATGTGCAGGTATAGCAGTTAAGCATGGTATGAAAGAAGAAAAAGCAATAGAATCTATTACAATAAATCCAGCTAAGACTCTAGGGATTGAAGATAGAGTAGGTTCTATAGAAGTTGGTAAAGATGCAGATATAGTAATTTGGGATAATTCTCCACTAGAGATTCAAAGTAAGGTGCTTTACACGATAATAAATGGTAAAGTAGTGTACGAAAAAAAATAACTTGACAATTATTAAAAAATTAACTAATATAAGAGTGTAAGGAAAATTAAAAAATCAAAGAAGATCTTCGGGGCAGGGTGAGATTCCCTACCGGCGGTATAGCCCGCGAACTACTTAGGTGGTTGATTTGGTGAAATTCCAAAGCCGACAGTAAAGTCTGGATGAGAGAAGATATTTATGGAATATAAATAAGTTTATTTTAGTTTGTTTAAACTATATCCATAAAAACTCGAAGATAGGGTCTTCGAGTTTTTTGTTTTTCCTAAAAAATATAAATATATTTATTAGGAGGATAATAATTATGCAAAGTACAGCAAAAAGAGGTAATATGATTTCAACAAGAACTTTAGTAGTAATGTCAATTTTATCAGCAATATCTTATTTACTAATGTTTATTCAAGCACCAATACCAGGTATATTTCCAGATTTCTTAAAAATCGACTTATCAGATATTCCAGCAATATTTGGAGGAATGTCTTTAGGACCATTAGTTGGATTTGGAATAGTTGTAGTAAAAAATGTACTACAAGCGATTACAGCAACAACAACTGGAACAATAGGAGAGTTTGCAAATATATTAATTGGTGGTTCTTATGTAATGATACTTTGTTATTCATATAAGAGAAGTAAAGATTTAAAAGGTGTATTAATTGGTTTTGTATTAGGAACAATAGCAATGACTATAATTGGTTCATTAGTGAATTATTTTGTAATGTTACCACTTTATGGTCAAATGATGGGACTAGATGCTATAATAGGCTTAGGTTCAGCTCTAAATCCTAAAATTCACGACCTATTTACTTTTGTAATTTGGATGATAGCTCCATTTAATGTACTAAAAGCTGTGATAATATCTTTAGTAACATTACCACTTTATAAAAAAATGGGAAATGTAATAAAAAAATAATCAGACAAGAAAATATAAAATTTTAAAATTAAATATATTGGAAAGCCATAATTTATTTATAACTTCAGTCTCATGTTGTGATTGATGTATTAAATACATTATGGCTTTATTAATTTATCAAAAAATGTATTTAAAATAAGAAATATTTAGACAGATTTAATTTTTAAAATAAAGGAAGAATTAAAACGATTAACTATTAAAATACTAAAAAGGTATCTACAATATGCAGAGCGAATTCATAATAAACAAAAAATAAAGTTATTATTAAGAATAAATAATGTTTTGAAATGTAATTCTTAATAATAGCTAATTTAATAATGATAGGAGAGTAGATTTATGAAGGTATGCAAAAAAATGAAAAAAGTATTTTTAAACGATAAAGGGTATTATTTTAATAGTGATTGGGAAAATATTCATATAGGCATTGATAGTGAAATATTAGGAGATTCTTTAAAGCATATTACAAATGAATATATTGAAAATATGGAAAGAGTAAAGTATGATTATCATGAATTAGAAAATATAAATAACCAAACAGATGGTATGTGTATTTTAGCGGTAAGGCAGAATTATAAAGCTTTGAAGTATGTAAAAGAGCAAACAGAAGAATTATGTTTAGAAGCTATAAGGTACAATTATAGAGCACTTGAATATGTAAAAGAACAAACTGAGTATATATGTCTTGAAGCAATAAAAAAGGATTGCAATGCACTTAAGTATGTAAGAAATCAAACAGAAGAACTTATTATAAAAGCAATAAGATGTTCTTCTAATATAGATGTTGTAAGTATATTAAAAGCTTTAGAGGTTCAAACAAGAAAAATATGTTTAGAAGCAATTAAAAAAGATGGCAGGTGTCTTGCATATGTTAGAGAACAAAGTGAAGAATTATGTATAGAAGCAATAAAACGAAACTATAAAGCACTTCAATATGTACAAAACCAAACAGAAAAAATGTGTATAAAAGCTGTAAGTCAAAATGGTATGGCATTACAATATGTAAACCAGCAAACAGAAAAAATATGTTTAGAAGCAGTTAAACAAGATGGAAGGAGCCTACAATTTGTTAATAATAAGACAGAAGAAACATGTATAAGAGCTATAAGATATTTGGATAAAAAGTACAATATTAAAGATGTACTAAATTACATAGATAACTATACAGAAGAGATATGTACAGAGATTGTAAGACAAAATGGAAAGATGCTTATGTATATAAAAAATCAAACAGAAAAAATGTGCATTGAAGCAGTAAAAGAAAATTATAAATCTCTCAAGTACGTAAAAGAGCAATCAGAGGAAATATGCAAAGAAGCCCTAAAACAAAATTGTAAGGCAAAAGAATATGTAAAGATTGCTATTGATGATTATATATAAGTTTTGATAGAATCATCAATATTGAAAGATAAACAAAAAAGATAAATAGAAGTACTTTATAATAGTTGGGGCTTATACTATAATTAATTAAGCAGTGATATAAATTCACACGACGATTATATCAAGATGGAGATGAATTAATGGCAAAAATATATTTAGAAAATGAAAGTAAAACTAGAGAAATAGGACATAAATTAGGTAAATTATTAAAAGAAGGTAGTGTAATTTGTTTAGTGGGGGATTTAGGAGCTGGAAAGACCACAATGACACAAAGTTTAGCAGACTCATTAGGAATAAATGATTATATAACAAGTCCAACTTTTACTATAATAAACGAATATGAAGGAAAAATACCTTTGTATCATTTTGATGTTTATAGAATTGGTAGTAGTGATGAAATGTATGATATTGGATATGATGAATATATAAATTCAAATGGAATCTGTATAATTGAATGGGGTAATTTAATAGAAGATATACTTCCAAAAGAATATTTAAACATAGAATTAAGATACAAAGATGAAGGAAGAGAAATGATATTAACTCCAAAAGGAGATTATTATAAAGGTATAGTTGAGGAGCTGATTAAATAATGAAGATATTAGGTATAGATACATCTTCTATGGCAGCAAGTGTAGCAGTTGTTGAAGATGATAATTTAATCTGTGAGTTTACAGTAAATAACAAAAAAACTCATTCACAAAAGCTTATGCCAATGATAGAAAATATGTTGGATATGAGTGATTTAAACATAAAAGAGATGGATTTGTTAGCTATATGTATAGGGCCTGGTTCATTTACAGGTCTTAGAATAGGTATGGCTACAGTAAAAGCTATAGCCCATGTAAATAATCTACCAATAATAGCAGTAAATTCTTTAGAATCTTTAGCTGGTAATATGAATTTATGCGAAAGAAAAATATGCTCTATATTAGATGCACAAAAAAATCAGGTTTATTCAGCTAAATATAAGTTTGAAGATGGAGAGTTAATAGAGTTAGATAGTGTTGATGTTGTAGAATTTGAGACTTTACTAAAAGAAATTAAATCAAGTGATGAAGAATTTATAATAGTTGGAGAAGCTGTTTATAAATATAAGGATGAGCTAGAAAACATAAAAAATATAAAGATACCTTCACCAGCTCATAATGTATCTAAAGCAGGAAGCTTATGTTCTGTAGCATTAAATAAATATAGTAAAAATATAGATGTACATACTTGTTATACAATAAACCCTATGTATATCAGAAAATCTCAGGCTGAAGTACAATATGACGAAAAAATGAAGAGGATAAATAATGAAAGATAATACAAAACAAATAGTAAATGATGTAAAAATAGAAGAAATGACTATTAAAGATATAGATGAAGTGTTTGAAGTAGAAAAAAATTGTTTTGAAGATTATTGGTCAAAAGAATCTTTTAGAAAAGAGTTATCTAATGAAGTTGCAAAGTATATAGTAGCAAAACTAGATGGAAAAGTAGTTGGATATGTTGGAATTTGGCTTATAATTGATGAAGGGCATATAAATAATGTAGCTGTTCATAGTGACTATAGAGGCAAAAAAATAGGAGATAAGTTAATCAAAAGATTAGTTGATTTATGTAAAGATAATAATATTGCGTCTATGACATTAGAAGTTAGAGCATCAAATAAAATAGCACAAAATCTATATAGAAAATATGGTTTTAAAATGGGTGGAATCAGAAAAGAATACTACAGTGATAATAAAGAAGATGCAATTATAATGTGGAACCAATTAAAAGAGGTGTAGAGTTTATGGGTGATATAATAACATTAGCTATAGAGAGTAGCTGTGATGAGACAGCTGCATCAGTTTTAAAAAATGGTAGAGAAGTACTTTCAAACATAATCTCTACTCAAATAGAAACACATAAAAAGTTTGGCGGTGTAGTACCAGAGGTGGCTTCAAGAAAACATGTGGAAAATATTGATATAGTTGTTCAAGAAGCTTTAGACAAGGCAAATATAGGATTTAATGATATAGACCACATTGCAGTTACATATGGTCCAGGGCTAGTAGGGGCTTTATTAGTTGGATTATCTTATGCTAAAGCACTTGCATATACATTGGATATTCCTCTTGTAGGAGTAAATCATATTGAGGGACATCTAAGTGCAAACTATATAGAACATAAAGATTTAAAACCTCCTTTTATAACATTAATAGTATCGGGAGGTCATACTCATTTAGTAGAAGTTAAAGATTATGGTAAATATGAAATTTTAGGAAAGACGAGAGATGATGCGTCTGGAGAAGCCTTCGATAAGATTTCAAGAGCTATGAATTTGGGTTATCCAGGAGGTCCTATTATTGATAATTTAGCTAAGAAGGGAAATAAGCATGCTATAGAATTTCCAAGAGCTTATTTAGAAGAGGATAGCTATGACTTTAGTTTTAGTGGTCTAAAATCTTCTGTATTAAATTATCTAAATGGAAAAAGGATGAAAAACGAAGAAATAGTAGTTGAAGATGTTGCTGCATCTTTTCAAGAAGCTGTAGTTGAAGTTTTAGCTACTAAAGCATTAAAAGCAACAAAAGATAAAGGTTATGATGTTATAACTCTTTCTGGTGGAGTTGCTTCTAACTCTGGTCTTAGAGCTAAAATAACAGAACTTGCAAAAGAAAGTGGAATTATAGTTAAATATCCTCCTTTAATTTTATGTACAGATAATGCTGCTATGATAGGTTGTGCAGGATATTATAATTTCATAAACAATAAAACACATGATATGAGTCTGAATGCAGTTCCAAATCTTAAGATAAACCAGTAATATAAACTAGGTTTAAAAATATATTGAGTAAGTATTTTTATAAAATTAAATATGTTGTCTATTAAAGCTTAAAACAAGACCATGGATAATCTTTATATTCTAATAAATCAGGAGGTTTTTTAGATATTTAGATATAAGGTAAATTTATGGTCTAAATTGTTTTAAGTTTTATTTTTTTGTAGAAAGATTATTTTAGAAAGTGGGTAATAGACTCTTTTTTTTCATTCTTAAAAAGTTTTATACTAAGTGTAGAAAGTTTAAGGAGGGGAAGAAATGAGTCAAAGTAAAGAAGATAAAATAAGAAGTATTTTAGAAGCAAAAAATATTAAAGCAAATTTTCAAAATCAAGAAAATTTAGATGAACTTAGTGAAAAAAAAGCAAGTAAAAGAGCAGATGATTTATTGAATGTATATTACAATACATTGTCTACAGCTGATATGGAATTTCCATATTGGTACAATAGAGAATATAGAAAATCAGATGGTGATATAGCAGTAGTTAGAAGAGCTAAAGCTCTTAAAGCTGCTTTTTCTCATATGACACCAAATATAATACCTGGTGAGAAGATAGTAATGCAAAAAACACGCCATTATAGAGGCTCTTTCCCAATGCCTTGGGTAAGTGAAAGTTTCTTTGTTGCTCAGGGAGAACAAATGAAAGAAGAAGCAAAGAAGTTAGCTAGCAATACAGCAGATGAGCTTACAAAATTTGGTTCTGGTGGAGGAAATGTAACTGAAAGTTTTGGAAATGTTGTTTCAATAGCTGGTAAATTTGGAATGAGAAAAGAAGAAGTTCCTGTTCTTGTAAAAATGGCAAAAGAATGGGTTGGAAAATCAGTTGAAGATTTAGGATTTCACTATGAAAAGATGATGCCAGATTATGATTTAAAAGAAAATTTAATGAGTACACTTATATGCATGTTTGATTCAGGATATACACTTCCTCAAGGTAGAGAAGTTATAAACTATTTTTATCCTTTAAATTATGGATTAGATGGAATTATAGAAATGGCAAAAGAATGTAAAAAAGCAGTCGCAGGAAATGCATCTGGAGATGGTCTTATCGGAATGGATCGTCTATATTTTTATGAAGCTGTTATTCAAGTTATTGAAGGGTTACAAGCTTGGATTTTAAACTATGCAAAACATGCAAAATACTTAGAGAGTATAGAAACAGATTTAGAAGCAAAAAAAGAATATTCAGATTTAGTAGAGATATTAGAACATATTGCACATAAACAACCTCGTACATTTAGAGAAGCTCTTCAATTGACTTATACAATCCATATAGCATCAGTGAACGAAGATGCGATATCTGGTATGTCTATAGGTCGCTTTGGTCAAATTTTATATCCTTGGTATGAACAGGATATGGAAAAAGGACTAATTACAAGAGAAGAAGTTATTGAATTATTAGAACTTTACAGAATAAAAATCACTTGTATTGACTGTTTTGCTTCAGCAGGTGTAAATGGAGGAGTATTATCAGGAAATACATTTAATACCTTATCTATAGGTGGGTTAAGAGAAGATGGTTCTACAGGAGCTAATGAATTAGAAGAATTATTATTAGAGGCAAGTATGAGATGTAGAACTCCTCAACCTAGCTTGACTATGTTATATGATGAAAAACTTCCAGAAGATTTTTTAATGAAAGCTGTTGAATGTACAAAACTTGGTTCTGGTTATCCAGCATGGGTAAACAATTCAAATGGGACAACATTTATGATGAAGCAATTTGCCGATGAAGGAATGACTGTTGAAGAAGCTAGAGCATTTGCATTAGGTGGATGTCTTGAAACATCTCCAGGATGCTGGAAACAACTGACTTTAAATGGAAAGACATATTCTATTGCAGGTGGAGCAGGACAATCTGCTGGTTCTGGAGTTCACTTTATTGCTAATCCCAAAATCTTAGAGCTTGTTCTTATGAATGGTAAAGACCATCGTATGAATATACAAGTATTTGAACCTCATAATAAGCCATTAGATACTTATGAAGAAGTTGTAGAAGTATTTAAAGATTATTATAAACAAGCGATAAATGTTCTTGAGAGAGCAAATAATATTGAGTTAGATATATGGAGAAAGTTTGATACTTCTATAATAAATTCCCTATTAAAACCAGACTGTTTAGATAAAGGTCAACATATAGGAAATATGGGCTATCGTTATAATGCAACATTAAATGTAGAAACTTGCGGAACTGTTACTATGGTTAATTCATTTGCTGCACTTAAAAAACTTGTATATGATGACAAAACTTTTACAGTTGAAGAAATGAAGGATGCTGTATTAAATAATTTTGGATTTAAAGACGCATTAGAAGTTGGTAATTATTCTATGGCAGACCAAGTAAAAGTAGATAAGACTGGCAAATATGATGCTATTTATAAGGCCTGTCTTGATGCACCTAAATATGGAAACAATGATTTGTATGCAGATACAATTCTTAAAAATTATGAAATATGGTTAGCAAAAGTGTGTGAAGAAGCACAATCTTTATATGCTAAAAAAATGTATCCTTGTCAAATTTCTGTATCTACACATGGGCCACAAGGAGCTGCCACTTTAGCTACTCCAGATGGTAGATTAAGTGGAACAACATATTCAGATGGTTCAGTTTCTGCATATGCAGGAACAGATAAAAATGGTGTGTATGCATTATTTGAATCTGCAACTATTTGGGACCAAGCAGTAGTTCAAAATTCTCAAATGAATTTAAAACTTCACCCAACAACTATTAAAGGACAACAAGGAACAAAAAAACTGTTAGATTTAACAAGAAGTTATTTAAGAAAAGGTGGATTCCATATTCAATACAATGTTGTGGACTCAGAAACTTTGAAAGATGCACAAAAAAATCCTGACAATTATCGTCAACTAATGGTACGTGTTGCTGGATTTACTCAATATTGGTGTGAGTTAGGTAAACCAATACAAGATGAAGTAATTGCTAGAACAGAGTATGAAGGGGTGTAAAATATGAGAAAACATAGTGATTGTATGAATTTTTGCGCAGTAGATGCCACTAAAGGGATTTGTAGATTATCAAAACAAATGATTAATCTAGATGATGAAGCATGTTCAGAAATAAAAGTAATGCCAAAATGTAAAAATTGTAAAAATTTTGTTGACGCTAATGATGAAGGTATAGGTAAATGTGTTGGGTTAGAAAATGAAGATTGGGTATACTCAACATTAAACTCAATTACTTGCGAAGGGCATGTGTTTAATGAATAGTCAAAGCCAATTAGAAGGAATGATTTTTGATATACAAAGCTTTTCAGTTCATGATGGGCCAGGTTGTAGAACAACTGTATTTTTAAATGGATGTCCACTTAGTTGTAAGTGGTGTGCAAATCCTGAAAGTTGGACTGTTAGACCACATATGATGTTTAGTGAGTTGTCTTGTCAATATGAAAATGGATGTACTGTATGTCATGGTAAATGTAAAAATGGTGCATTGAGTTTTGACCTTGACAATAAGCCAGTCATAGATTGGGATATATGTAAGAATTGTGAGAGTTTTGAATGTGTCAACTCATGTTATTATAATGCGTTTAAATTATGTGCAAAACCCTATACTGTAGATGAACTTGTAAAGGTGATTAAGCGTGATTCTAATAACTGGAGAAGTAATGGAGGAGTAACATTTAGTGGAGGAGAGCCACTACTTCAACATGAATTTTTACATGAAGTGCTATTAAAATGTCATGAAACAAATGTGCACACTGCTATTGAAACGAGTGCATGTGTTTCAAATGAAATTTTTAATAATATATTTAAGGATATAGACTTTGCGTTTATTGATATAAAGCATATGGATAGAGAAAAACACAAAGAACAAACAGGTGTGTATAATGATTTAATATTAGAAAACATATCAAATCTTGTAAACTCTGACTGGGGTGGAAGATTAGTACTTAGAGTACCAGTTATTTCAGGGTTTAATGATAGTATGGAAAATATAAATGATATTATATCTTTTATGCATAAAAATAATTTAGTAGAAATTAACCTATTACCATTTCATAGACTAGGAGAATCAAAGTGGATTCAATTAGGTAAAGAATATGAGTATTCTGATAAAGGAGATGTTGATGAAGAACATCTTGAAGAATTACAGGACATATTTTTAGATAATGGCATAGCCTGTTATGTTGGACATGAGACTGCTTTTTAGAAATAAATATCATAAAAATTAAATATTAGTTTGCAGAAGGGAGTTATCGCATGAGTAAATTAAATTTATTCTGTGATAGCTTCTTTTTGCTATTCATACTCTACTATATAGTTCATCCAGCGTTAATTAAAAATATAATGGACATAAAAAATATCATAAATATGTGATAAGATAAATATATAGAAATATTTTACTTATTTTTGGGTTGTTATATATTTAGGTACTGGGGTGATATAGTTGAACCAAGAAATATTTTTTAAAGTAATGAATGAAATATTGGAAAATATTGATGAAGGGGTACATTTTGTTAATAAAGAAGGGAAAACTATAATCTACAATGATTCTGTACAAAAAATGGAAAAAATGAATAGACATGATATTTTAACTAATTCATTTTTTGATATAGTCAGCAAAATGAAAATAAATAGAAGTACACTAGTAGAAGTTTTGGAAAAAAGGGAAATTATTAAAGACAATATTCAAAAATATCTAGATAAAAATGGAAAAGAAATAACAGCAATAAATACTACGATACCAATTGATATTAAAGGAGAATTTGTAGGGGCACTTGAAATATCAAAGAATATGACAACTATAGAAAATTTATTAAATAGAAGCTATAAAAAAAATTTAGTTAATAAAGTTAATAATAAACAAAAAAATGGCTATGAATTTGATGATATTTTAGGTGAAAGTGATTTGATTAAAGAGGCAATAGCAAAATCTAAGAAAGCTTGTAAGTCTGATGCCTCAGTATTTATATATGGTGAAACTGGGACAGGCAAAGAGTTATTTAGCCAGTCCATTCACTATGGAAGTAATAGAAAAAATTATCCGTTTATAGCACAAAATTGTGCAGCTTTACCAGAATCATTATTCGAAGGAATACTATTTGGAACTGCTAAGGGAGGATTTACAGGTGCAATAGACAGGCCAGGTTTATTTGAACAAGCTAACAAAGGAACATTATTATTAGATGAAATAAATTCCATGCCTATTATGTTACAGGCTAAATTACTAAGGGTTTTGCAAGAAGGTTATGTAAGAAGAGTTGGAGGGACCAAAGACATACCTGTTGATGTAAGAATTATTGCAACAACAAATGAAAGTCCAAGAGTTATTTTAAATGAGAATAAAATTAGAAAAGATTTATATTATAGGCTTAACATAATACATATAAAAATTCCTCCTCTTAGAGATAGAAAAGAGGATATATCTGTATTATGCAAAAAATTTATTTCAAAGTATAATAAAAAGTTAAATAAAAAAGTAGTAGGTATTTCAGATGAAGCTATCAGAATTTTAAAAAATTATGACTGGCAAGGTAACATAAGAGAACTGGAAAACATAATTTATTGTACTATGAGTATGATGGAAGACGAGATACAAATAGAAACAAGCATGATTAATCTAAATGACTATTACAATCTAAAAGAGAATAAAGAGGTTAACAATTATTCTTTAAATGATTTAGAGAATAAGACACTTAATAATATTATTGGTGAGATAGAAGAGAAGTATATATATGAATCATTAGAAAAGACCTCATATAATATAACTAAGGCTGCATCAATTTTAGGTATGAACAGGCAAAATTTACAGTATAAAATGAAAAAATATAATATCAAAATATTATAAAGGAGCAAAATAAAGGAGCAAAATTATTATGAAAGAGCAAAATTTTTTGCTCTTTTTTTATTTCTCAGAAAAAATATTATTTTTTATTTATGAAAATATATAACAAGATAATTATAGTTTCAACGTTCTCATAAATATTTGACTTCGTTTTGAAGTTGGCACGATTTATGCTTTAACTAATAATTAAGAATATATAAATTTTTAGGAGGGTGTATATATGAGAAAAGTAAGAGTTGGTATATGGGGATTTGGAGCTATGGGGATAGGAATGGCTAATATGATTTTAAAAAAAGAAGGTATAGAAATAGTATCTGTTTGCAGTAGAAGTACTTCAGGTAAAAGTATGTATGATGTCCTAGGAATTGAAAGAGGAGAAAGAGAAGAAGTTATTATCAATGGAAATTATGAAGAAGTTTTTAAAGAAAAAAGTGCAGATGTTGTTTTATTAGCAACTGATTCATTTACCAAAAAGGCTTTTGATAAAATAATGTTCTTATTAAATAGAAAAATAAATGTTATATCAACAGCAGAACAAATGGCATATCCAAAAGCTGATGATGCAGATTTGGCTAAGCAAATGGATGAAGTTGCAAAAGAGAATGGAGTAAGTATTCTTGGAACAGGAATAAATCCAGGGTTTGTATTAGATTTACTAGTATTAGCACTTTCAGGGACTTGTGAAGAAGTTAATAGTATAAAAGCTAAGAGGGTAAATGATTTATCACCATTTGGAAAATCTGTTATGGTAGAACAAGGTGTTGGAGTAACAAAAGAAGAGTTCATAAAAGGTGTAGAAAATAATACTATAGCAGGTCATGTAGGATTTGTAGAATCAATAAATATGATAGCTGATGGATTAGGATGGAAACTAGATAAGATAGAACAAACAAAAGAACCAATAATGACTACAGTAGATAGAAAATCTAAGTACGGTGAGGCATTAGCTGGAAATGTTGCTGGTTGTAGACAATGTGGATATGGATATGTAAATGGAGACATTTTAATTGAAATGGAGCATCCACAACAGATAATACCTGAAGCAGAAGGCATTAAAACAGGAGACTATGTATCAATAAAAGGGATACCAAACATTGATTTACAAATAAATCCTGAAATACCTGGAGGGGTAGGTACTTACGCAATGATAGTAAACTCTATTCCATTAATAATAAATGCTAGACCAGGTCTTAAAACTATGTTGGATATACCAGTACCTAGAGCAATAATGGGAGATATAAGAAATCAGATAGAAGTTGAATTAGAAGAAGAATCAAAAGCAAATTAATAAAATAACAGTTAGTTAATAAGGGGATGAAAAAATGGATGCTAAAATTAATGATTGGGTTATTATACACAATATAGTGTTAACTCCAGAAGAAAGAGCTCCACAAGTTCCAGAGGATACTAAGAAAGTATCCTTAGAAATGTGGGTTAAAGGATTTATACAAAAAGATGCTTTTATAGGCGATTTAGTAGAAGTTAAAACAATTACAGGTAGACTTGTAAAAGGTAATTTACTTAAAGTAAATCCATACTATACTCATGATTATGGTAAATGTATACCAGAGTTACTCCAAATAGGAATACAGGCGAAAGAAATATTATTTGGAGGTGTATGTAATGAATAATGCAGCATCAATGAAAGATATGAGCTATCAAGCTGTCATGGGAAGAAATAATGAAATAATGAAAAATGCAATTGGACTGGATTACTCATCTTTTGAACAAGAAGGAATAGGATTTGATTATGAAAAAATGATGGGTGAAACAGGATATACATTACAAGATATTGAAGCAATTCAATCACAATATGCTGTTGGAAATACTCCTATAATAGAACTTAAAAATTTGACTAAGCTAGCTAGAAAATGCGCTCCAGAAGGTAAAGGTGCTAGAATATTTGTAAAAGATGAAGCAATGAATGCATCTGGTAGCTTTAAAGCGAGAAGAGCAGCTACTGCAGTATATCATGCCAAAAAAATGGGATATAAAGGTGTAATAGCAGCCACTAGTGGTAACTATGGGGCAGCTGTAGCATCTCAAGCAGCAATGCAGGGGTTAAAATGTATAATAGTCCAAGAATGCTATGATTCTAATGGTGTAGGTCAACCTGAAATTATAGAGAAAGCAAGAAAATGTGAAGCTTATGGAGCAGAAGTTGTTCAATTAACTGTTGGACCAGAATTATTTTATACATTCTTAGTTTTATTAGAAGAAACAGGCTATTTTAATGCATCATTATATTCACCATTTGGCATTGCAGGTGTAGAAACTTTAGGGTATGAGTTAGCTATTCAATTTAGAGAAAAATATAAAAAAGACCCAGATATAGTTGTTTGTACAAATGCAGGTGGAGGTAATCTTACTGGAACTGCAAGGGGTCTAATAAAAGCTGGTTCTCTTAATACTAAAGTAGTAGGAGCAAGTGTTGATTTGAAAGGATTACACATGGCTAGTGATAATCAATTTAATAAAAAATCATTCACAACAGGACATACAGGTTTTGGTATACCATTCTGTACATGGCCTGATAGGTCAGATGTACCTAGATCTGCAGCTAGGCCACTTAGATATATGGACAGATATGTGCTAGTAAAACAAGGAGAAGTTTTCTATACAACTGAATTATTAGCACAGTTGGAAGGTATAGAGAGAGGTCCTGCTGGTAATACATCTTTAGCAGCAGCATTTTCTTTAGCACAAGAATTAGATGAAGATAAAGTTATAGTAGTACAAGAGACAGAGTATACAGGTGCAGGTAAACACATATGTCCACAACTTACTTTTGCAAGAGAAAATGGAATAGATATAAAATTTGGGAATCCAGAAGAAGAAATTGCAGGAGTAAACTTAATATTACCAGAAAGACCAGAATTATTAAAATGTGTTGATATTGATATGAATAAAATAAGAAAATCATTTATAAAAAATTGTATCTCTCACAACGATATTCATGATGTTGATAGTATAAGTAATCAAGATATAGAATTTTTAATGGAAGAAGTAAAAAGTTCAAGAGATTTTGTTATTGATACGTTAAATAATTTATAATAGTTACTGTTTTTTAATTTAACATGAAATAAATAGTTGGAAAATTCACTTAAATTGATATGAATGGGGGAATGTTCATGAAAAAAAGAGAGGATGATTTTGAGGTTAGAAGAAAACATCTTCAGAAATTGAGTGATGATGAGTTAAAAGAAAGATTTTGGAGTTTAGCTACCCAGATAGTAGAACCAATGATAGACCTTGGTAAAAAGAACACAACACCATCAATAGAAAGGTCTGTTTTGTTAAGAATGGGATTTTCTTCTCTTGAGGTAAAACCTATTTTAGAAGGTGTTATGGAAAGAGGTCTTATAGGTAAGGGGGCAGGGCATGTAGTTTATAAGTTTGCTAAATCTAAAAATATATCAGTTAGAGAAGCTGGTTTATTATTAGTTAATGGTGAATATTGGGATGAAGTTACATGTTTATTTAGAGAAGGGGTAGAATCATGTTAAAGGAAAATAAAAAATTAGATATAGACTATATATTAAAAGATTTGGATAAATATAAACCAAAAAGAAGAGGTTGGGTTTGGAGAGAACACTTGGAAAATCTTGAAATGGGACCTTTTGAATATAAAGACTGTACAAAACCTTTAAAGAAGAGTATAGGGTTACCATCATCTAAATATTTCAATAATATAGACCCTCAACCAAGCCCAGTTATTACTACTGAAATAGCTTCTGGAAGATTTGAAGATGATATAAGAAGAATGAGGATGGCAGCTCATCATGGTGCTGACCACTTAATGGTCATTAGAACAGCTGGACAATCGCATTTTGATGGACTTATAGAAGGCACTCCTCAAGGTATAGGTGGTGTTCCAATAACAAGAAAACAAGTAAGAGCTCAAAGAAAAGCTCTTGACTTTATAGAAGAAGAAGTTGGTAGACCGATTAATTACCATTCATATGTAAGCGGTGTTGCGGGTCCTGAAGTAGCAGTAATGTTTGCTGAAGAAGGGGTCAATGGAGCACATCAAGACCCACAATATAATGTTCTATATAGAAATATAAACATGGTAAGATCTTTTGTAGATGCTTGTGAAGCTAAACAAATAATGGCTTTTGCCAATATAGCTCAAATAGATGGAGCACATAATGCTAATGCTACTGCTAGAGAAGCATGGAAGGTAATGCCTGAACTTATGGTTCAACACGCTTTAAATTCTATATTCTCAGAAAAAATAGGAATAGATAAAAGTAATATATGTTTATCAACAGTTCCACCAACAGCACCTCCAGCACCATGTTTAAGAATAGACTTACCTTACGCTGTTGCACTTAGGGAGTTATTTAGTGATTATAAGATGAGAGCTCAAATGAATACTAAATATATGGAATCATCAACTAGAGAAGCTACAGTCACTCATGTATTAAATTTATTAACATCAGTTTTAACTAGAGCTGACATACAATCAACTATAACACCTGACGAAGGTAGAAATGTACCTTGGCATATATACAACATAGAAGCATGTGATACAGCAAAGCAAGCTTTAGTTGGTATGGATGGTCTTATGGATATGATAGAACTTAAAGATGTTGGCGAATTAAGATACAAAGCAAGAGAGCTTAAAGAAAGAGCTGTATTATATATGGAAGAAATATTTGAAGTTGGAGGATATTTTGAATCTGTAGAACAAGGATTCTTCGTTGACTCAGGAAATTATCCAGAAAGAAATGGTGATGGAATATCTAGAAAAATAAAAGGAGGAGTTGGAGAAGGTACTGTTTATGAAAGAGATAAAGATTATTTAGCACCTGTAACTGCTCACTTTGGATACAATAATGTAGCTCAATACGATGAAAAAGCTATAGATAATCCATCAATATTAATAGATGGATGTACATTTGAAAATCCAGACAAAATAATATACATCGATGAACTGGATGATTTTGATAATGTGGAAAATAGACTAAAAGAATCAGAGGAATACAGAAGTGGAACTAAAATCAAGCCTGAAATGGAATGGTGTGCAGATGGAATTGTAATGATAACAATGATGCTTCCTACCGACAAAAGAACAGCTGAGTTTGCAGCATTGGAATTTGTCAAAAAAATGAATTTACAAGAAGTTGAGGTTATAAGTAGAGAAGTTATGCATGAATCTGAAGGTACTAGGATAGAAGTAAAGGGAAGAGTTCCATTTGATATAGATTTAAATGATTTAGTAATACCAGAAGAGCCTAAAGTACTAACTGATGAAGAAATAAGAGCAGATATAGAAGAAAAACCTATGAAAATAGTTTCAGCAACAGTTGGAGAAGATGAACATTCAGTTGGTTTAAGGGAAATAATAGATATAAAACATGGTGGTATTGAAAAATATGGTATAGAATGCCATTACTTGGGAACTTCTGTACCTGTAGAGAAATTAGTAGATGCAGCAATAGAGCTAAATGCAGATGCAATACTTGCATCTACAATAATAAGCCATGATGATATTCATTATAAAAATATGAAGAAATTACACGATTATTGTGTAGAAAAAGGTATAAGAGATAAAGTAATGATTGCTTGTGGAGGAACACAAGTAACACCTGAAATAGCCGTTGAACAAGGAATAGATGCTGGATTTGGAAGAAATAGTAAAGGTATACATGTAGCCACTTTCTTAGTTGAAAAAAGAAGAGAAATGAATAATAAATAATGAAGAATAAAAAAGTTTCTCTAAAAATAGATGTGTTGGTAGCTGAAATAGGAAGTACTACCACTGTGGTAAACGCTTTTCATGATATTGATACTGATAATCCTGTATTTTTAGGTCAAGGTCAGGCTCCAACAACAGTGTTTGAAGGTGGCGATGTAAGAAATGGCTTATCAGGTGCTATTAAAGATTTAGCTAATAAATTATCTGTAGATGATATAAAATATAATGATATGTTTGCAACTTCTAGTGCAGCTGGTGGATTAAAAATGACTGTTCATGGATTAGTATATGATATGACAGTAAAAGCAGCTAAAGAAGCTGCTCTAGGAGCTGGAGCTGTTATTCGTCAAGTAACATCAGGTAGAATTAAAAGAACTGATTTAAAGAAAATAAAAGAAATAAATCCCAATATAATTTTAATAGCTGGTGGAGTTGATTACGGAGAAAGAGATACAGCTATTTATAATGCCGAAATGATAGCTTCTATGAATTTAGGTATACCAGTTATATATGCTGGTAATGTTGAAAATCAAGAGGAAGTAAGATTAATATTTGAAGATACAAATTATAAGCTTTATATAACAGAAAATGTATACCCTAAAATAGATTTATTGAATATAGAACCTACAAGAAAAATCATTCAAGGTGTGTTTGAAGATCATATAACTACAGCACCAGGAATGAAGTATATTAAAGAAATGGTTAATGAAAATATTACTCCAACTCCAGGGGCTGTAATGGAAGCTTCTAAACTCTTATATAAAAATATTGGAGATTTATTAACTCTAGATGTAGGTGGAGCAACTACTGATGTACATTCTGTTACAGATGGAAGTGACTATATTAATAAAATATTAGTTAATCCTGAACCTGTAGCTAAAAGAAGTGTTGAGGGGGATTTAGGTGTATATGTAAATATGAAAAATATAGTAGAAGTTATAGGCAAAGAAAACTTACAAAATGAATTATCTATAGATATTGATAAAGTAATAGATAATTATCCGCCAATACCAAAATCAAAAGAAGAAATATTATTTGTCGAGAGATTGACAAAAGAAGCTGTTATTAAAGCTATGTTAAGACACTCAGGAAAAATAAGAAATATTTATGGAACAACTGGAAAAATCAAAATTGCAGAAGGAAAAGATTTAACAGAAGTAAGATATATAGTGGGTACAGGGGGAGCACTTACTAGGCTCCCTAGTAGAATTAAAATATTAGATAATATAACTAAATACAATAAAAATAAAGAATTACTATTTCCAAAGGAAAAAACAAAGATATTGATAGATAGTGACTATATTATGGCTTCTATGGGTGTTTTGTCTAAAAAATACGAAGAAGCATCTCTTAAGCTCCTACTAAAAAGTTTGAACTTCAAGGAGGAAAGATTATGTACCCTAGATTAGAAATAGATATAGAAAAATTAAAACATAATGCTAAAATAATTTTACAGAGTTGTCATGAAAGAAACATTAAAGTATCTTTTGTAACTAAATCATTTTGTGCACAAAAAGAAATAGTAGAAGCAGTATATAGTGAAGGAATAGACTATATAGCAGATTCAAGAGTTCAAAACTTAAAAAAATTACAAGATATAAATTTACCTAAAATGCTGATTAGAATACCCATGATAAGTGAACTAGAAGAAGTTATCAATTATTGTGATATAAGTTTTAACTCAGAATTAGAAACTATAAAGAAATTAAATGAGTTATGTGAAAGTAAAAATATTATTCATAATATAGTTCTTATGTTTGACTTAGGAGATTTACGAGAAGGTTACTTTTATGAAGAAGACCTCTTTAATAGTATAAAAGAGATAGTAAGATTAAAAAATATTAAAATAGTTGGTATAGCTACAAACTTAACTTGTTATGGAGCTGTTATACCATCTAAAGAAAATATAGGTAGGCTAGTAAGTATAGCTCAAAAGATAGAAGGTAAATTTGGAATAAATCTAGAAATAGTATCAGGAGGTAACTCAAGCTCTATACATTTAATGACAAGTAATAATATGCCAGAAGGTGTTACTAATTTGAGAATAGGTGAATCTATTCTACTTGGTAGAGAAACCGCATATGGCAAAAATATAAATGGGACATATCAAAATGTATTCAAATTAATATGTCAAATAGTTGAATGTAAAGAAAAGCCATCAGTTCCTATTGGCGAAATAGGAGTGGATGCTTTTAGAAATAAACCTGTTTATGAAGACAAGGGAATCTTAAAAAGGGCAATCATAGCAATAGGTAAACAGGACATAAATATTGACTCTTTAATTCCAATAGACACTGATATAAAGATATTAGGGGCAAGTTCAGACCACATGATATTAGATGTAAGTAATACAAAATATGACTATAAATTAGGCGACAATGTAGAATTTTTATTAACTTATGGAGGTATCGTGTCATCTAGTACGAGCGAATATGTTTCAAAAAAAATTATAGTGTAGTGTTCAAATAATTAGGAGGAAATTATTTTATGAAAGAGCGAGAATGTAGAAAAGCAAATCTGTTTGATGCAATGATACCAATTACTTGCTTGATATTATTTTTAAGTTTAGGGGTATTAATGTATGGCTCATCACCTCATGTACCACTAATAGGAGCTGCAGCAGTAGCAGGACTTGTGGCTGTATATAGGCTTGGATTTAAATGGAAAGACCTAGAATTAAGTATGTTCAATAGTATAAAGATGGCAATGCAAGCAATCTTAATCATAATTATAATAGGTGTACTTATAGGAACTTGGATAGTAAGTGGAGTAGTTCCATGTATGATTTACTGGGGACTAAAAATTTTATCACCAAATATTTTTTTAGTAGCATCAACGCTAGTATGTGCAATAGTATCTCTTGCAACAGGTTCATCTTGGAGTACAATGGGTACAGTAGGTGTAGCACTTTTAGGAATTGGCCAAAGTTTGGGTATGCCAACTGGATTAATAGTTGGTTCTATAATATCTGGAGCTTACTTTGGAGATAAACTATCACCTTTATCTGAAACGACTAACTTAGCTCCAGCTATGGCAGGAACAGATTTATTTACACATATAAAATATATGCTATATTCAACTATACCATCATTATTAATTTGTTTAGTAATTTATGGTGTAATCGGAATGAAGTATTCAGGTCAAGCATTAGACATAAAACAGATAGAGTTAATTAGGTCTACATTAGATTCTACATTTAATACTTTATCACCAGTATTATTATTAGCTCCAGCAATAGTAATTGGATTAGTTATATTTAAAGTTCCTGCGATACCAGGGCTTATAGTAGGTGCTGTATTAGGAGTATTGTTTGCAATAGTTTTCCAAGGAGAATCTATGAATGTAATATTAGACGCAGCACAAAATGGATATGTTTCATCAACACAAATAGAAGAGGTAGATGCTTTATTATCTAAAGGTGGGATTATGAATATGATGTCCACTGTATCTTTAACAATATGTGCTTTATCTCTTGGAGGTATTTTAGAAAAAACAGGCATGCTTGAAGCAGTAGCTTCTTCTTTACTAAGATTAGCAAAGGGTGTATTTGGAACAGTATTATGTACAATGGTAACTTGCACGGTTACTAACATAATAGCAGGTGAACAATACTTATCTATAGTTATACCAGGAAGAATGTATAATAAGGAATATAAAAAGAGAGGTATACACCCTAAGATGTTGTCAAGAGCTTTAGAAGATAGTGGAACTTTAAGTTCTCCACTGGTACCATGGAATACATGTGGAGCGTATATAACAGCAACATTAGGGGTATCTGCATTAACATATGGTCCATATGCATTATTAAATATTATAAATCCATTGGTATCTCTAGCATTAATTGCATGTAAGTTTAAAATAGCAAAAATAGAAGATGAACCTGAAACTTGTTTGAATTTTGATGTTTGATTATAGTATTTAATATATGTTACTTATTAGAAAAAATAAAGACCTAAACTTTGTGTAAATAACAAAATTTAGGTCTTTATTGACTTTTTCTATAAATTTAAAATAAAAAAGAATGTCAAGTAATCTATAAAATATTACTGAATTTTTTCTCTTGGAATATACAATTTTGAATCTTCTGATTTATTTTCGCACTCACATTCATTTTTTTTATTTTTTTTCATAAGTACATATAAAGGTGCTATCAATAACATTGCTCCTAGTCCTATCAAAACCCTATTTTGAGTTATAGGTTTTGACATATCTTCAAGCCAAGCTTGTTGTAACAACCATAAACTACCTAATATAGCTACTGTTGGTATAACAGGACCAAAAGGAATTTTAAATGAAGCCTGAATATCTGCTCTTTTTCTTAAAACTATTACTGATAAACAAGTTGGTATGTATTGAGCAAATCTGGCAATTACACTCATTACTGCAAGCTGTTCAAAACTTCCAGTTAATACAAGTGGTATACAGAAGATTAAAGACATTATTATTGCTACATATGGAGCATCATATTTATTTGTTTTTCCTATAAATGCTGGAAGAGAACCTTCTTCTGCTAGAGCAGAGCCACATTTAGGAGTTACTATTGAAGAACCTATATTTATTCCAAATATAGATATTAATGTTGCTACAGATATAAAGACTTTGCCATAATTACCTAAAAATACGCTTGAAGCGTCTGCGATTGGAATACTATTTTCAAATAGTTTGTCTCCAAGTATACCCATACAGACAACTTGAATTAAGATATAAATTATTGCACATATAAATATTGTAGTTATTAATGCTATTGGAAGATTTTTTTTAGGATTATCCATTTCTCCACTTGCTACAACAAATGATTCAAATCCAGTAAACGCGTAAAATACTAATATTATAGCTGGTCCTATACTGGAATTTACAACATTACCTGAAGGAACAACATTATCAAATTTTATAAAGAATATTCCGATTATTACAAAAACTATTAATGGTACTAATTTAGCTATAGTTATTACATTATTCATTATCTTTGTGCTTTTAATTCCAAATAAGCTGTTTATTGAAAGTAATGTCACTAATGTCACTGCGATATACCCTTTATATTCAGTAGCAGCTTCTGGCCAAAATGCGCCTAAAGCTGTTGCAAATCCTACTGCTAGTGTAGACCATGATATGATTCTAATAACCCAAGACATTGTGCCAACTTCAAAACCTATAAAATCACCAAATGCCTTTTTGGAGTATAAATATGCACCTCCATTTTTGTCAAACATACTTCCAGCCTCTGCAAAACATAAAAGTATTGATAGAACTAGAAGTGTAGCAAAAATATATATAAATATACTGTTTTGGCTTGCTAGATTGTAAACTTTACCTGGTAGTAAGAATATACCTGAACCTATGATACTATTAATTCCTAATAATATCATACTAAATAACCCTAATTTTTTAGCTTTTTCCATATTAATTTATCTCCTATTCTTTTATTAATTACCATATTAATTAAAATATAAAGTATTCATTACATGCATCATAACTCCTATTGGCAGACAATCCTCATCTACATTAAATTTAGAGGTATGAAGAGGTGAAGTCAGCCCTTTTTCCTCGTTTTTGCACCCTAAATGGAAGAAGGCTCCTTTGCAATGTTCTGTATAAAAAGAAAAATCTTCTCCACCTAATGAAGAGTTTGTTCTCAGTATAAATTTTTCTTCTCCAAGTAATTCCTTAGTATTTGAAATAACAGTATCTACTAATTCCTTTTCATTTATAACAGCAGGGTAATTTTCGTCACTCACATATAATGTTCCAATACATCCAAATGCAGATGCTGTATCTTCAACAATTTTAGTAATCTTATTAATTACAAAATCCCTTGTCTCACTATTTAAAGTTCTCAATGTACCTTCTAATTTTACATCTTCACATATTACATTATGTGCATCACCACCATATATTTTGCCTATAGTCAAAACTGCAGCATTATTTGGTTCTAGGTTTCTACTTATTATGGTTTGTAGTGATGTAACAATTTGTGAAGCTGTGACTATTGCATCAATACCATTTTCAGGGTATGCACCATGAGCTCTTTTACCCTTAACACTTATTTCTATAGTATCAACACTTGCATTTAATGTGTCGTATTTTGTTTCAATAAATCCTGTTTTAATGTGTGGCATGACATGAAGCCCAAATATATAATCAGCTTTAGGGTTTTCTAAACACCCGTCTTCAACCAAGAATTTTGCTCCACCAAAACCTTCTTCTGCTGGTTGAAATAAGAATTTTACATTTACATTTAGACTATCTTTCATTGAATGGAGTACTTTACATGCTCCAAGTAGCATTGTTGTATGCGCATCATGACCACAAGCGTGCATTTTTCCATTATGTATTGATTTGTAAGGTATATCGTTTTCTTCTTCTATAGGAAGTGCATCCATATCTGCTCTTATACAAATAGTTTTATCTGCATTTTCCTTTAAAATGTATGCCATAATTCCATTGTGTTTTGTAAATTCCATATAATCAATTCCTATTTCTTTTAAATAAGAAATGACTTTTTGTTTTGTAAGATTTTCCTCAAGAGCTAATTCTGGAATTCTGTGTAATTCTCTTCTAACATCTATTAACCAAGGTTTTATAGAATTACAACTTTCTATTACAAAATCTTTTTCTAATTCTTTAACTTGATTTTCTAATTTTAAAGCTGGTTGCATTTTTATTCCTCCAATTGCTTTTTATTGTTTTGTTAATATAGTTAAGCAATTATTATGCCATATTTTTTTACTTAAGAATTTTGTTTTTTATAAAAATATTGAATAAAAAAAATCATTATATTGTATTAAAAGTATGAAAAATAAATATTATATTGCAATTTTCAGTAAAAAATCTTATTTTGGATAAAGATTATGCTATATATGAGTGTTTATAAAGAAAATAGGAAAATTTTTATGTATCCTATTCCTATTAATTCCTATTAATTAGATAAAAATAAACTATAATTTTTATGTATTTAGCAAACAAAAAAATCTACTAAGGAAACAAATTATTCCCTAATAGATTTTTTATTTAATATTTGATAAACTTATAGAGTTTCATACTTTAATTTATTATAAAAGGTTTCTCCTTTTTGAGTTATTTTACTTCCATATCTTCCTGAATTACAAATTATAAATTCTTCTTTTTTTAGATATTCAAATATTTTTTTTATTTTCCCTTCAGTAATTTGAATATTTTTATCTAGTAATCTTTGTAAAATTAGTCCTCTACCAATACCAACATCTGATTCTTTATTTAAGATTAACACTTCTAGTATATTTAAAATATCATTTTTATTATACTTTAGTTTTAATGGGGAATTCTTATTATCTAAAGTTCTTAAGTTTGGAGGTAAGTCCTTTTCAAGTACAATATCATCACACATAATATTTAAATAAGATGTTACATTTTGGAGTTCTCTTATATTACCTTTCCATTTATAGTTTTGTAGAAGCTCTTTTGCTTCTGGTGTAATCAATAACTTTTTATTAATTAAATCTTCCATAATAATTAAAATATCTTCTTTTCTTTCCCTTAAAGGAGGTATATTTATTGGAATTGTATTTAATCTATAATATAAATCCTCTCTAAATTTACTATTATCAATCATTTGTTCTAGATTTTTATTAGTAGCTGATATGATTCTAACATCTATATTAATTATATTATGAGAACCGACAGGCATTATTTGTTTTTCTTGAAGAACTCTAAGGAGCTTTGTTTGTAGTTCTAAGGGCATGTCGCCAATTTCATCTAAGAATATAGTTCCATTGTTTGCTAGCTCAAATAATCCTTGTTTTCCTTCTTTTAGACCACCAGTAAAAGTACCTTTATCATATCCAAATAACTGACTTTCTAGTAAGTTTTCGGGAACAGCTGCACAATTTACTGCTATAAATGGCTGATTTTTTCTAGTTGAATTATTGTGTATAGATTGGGCTATGAGTTCTTTACCAGTTCCACTTTCACCTCTAATAAGTATACTTAAATCAGATTTAGAAACTTTTTTAGCTAAATCTATGCATTCAAGCATCTTTGGGCTATTTGTTTTTATATCTTTGAATGTATATTTTGCTATTTGTCCTTTTTCTCTTAATTTTTTAGTTAAATTTTGTTCTAGCTTTTTTATGTATGTTATTTCTTGTAAACTGTAATATGTACCCATTTTTTCATCTTTATTGTATATGTTTTTTTTATTTACATTTATATACTTTTTATCAAATATAACAACCTTGTCCAATATCTCTTTTTCATTTAATAAAACCTTTAAACTATCTATAAACACTTCTTCAATATGTTTACCATAGATATCTTCTTTTATATTTAAGATGTCTTTTACTTTACTATTATATGTATTTATTACACCATCTTTTGAAGTAAATAATATTCCATCTTTTGATAAGTTCAATATTGTATCTAATTCTTCTATCTTTAAAAACAGTTCCTTATATTTATCTTTTATACCTGTGTCTAAACTTATTATTTCTTCTGAGTATTTAACTAGATTAGATTGTATTTCTTTTGAATCGATTTGTAATAAGTTTATTATTTCTATAAATGTAGAAATATCTATATATCTATGACCTAAATCAAAAATATCTGAGATAAAACTAGGGACTTTTTCTGGAACTCCTGGAGTTATAGCTATCTTTATATCTTTATAATTATTTTCGTTCATATATGGAACTGGTCTGATATTAGTTACTCCAATCTTATAAAATAAGCTTATAGTCTCTAAAGTAGTTTCATCAGAATCATTTACAATTAAAGCATTTGTACCTTGTGGTAAGGATAATAAATCATATACTTTATCTTCTTTAAAAGTTCTTCTTATTACAATAACTTTTTTCTTGTCCAATATATTATTTATAATTTTATCTAATCTCTCTACAGACATTACTAATATTACGTCATCGTTTATAATATCATCATCATTTATTTCATTTATAAAATATCTGTTAATTTTTATGTAATCTCCAAAAACTAACTTTAAGTTATTTTCCAAAAAATCTATTAAATCTTTTCTGCTATCATTTACCAAAGCTACTGATTTTTTCATTGATTTCTCCTTATTTATATAATAAATAGTTTTTAATAATATTTACAGGAAGGTTATTTCCATAATCAATATATCTCATTGTATCTAAAATGGTACAAAACTTATACAATATTAATACTTAAACTATTCAACATTATTAATACTATAAAATAATTTAATTTTAATATCTTTTTTATGTAACATCAATAATTTTATATCTAACCTTTTAAGTTTAATAGAGTTTTATACAAAAAAGAAGGTGCCTAGATATGATTTTTTGAGAATCATACATAGAAACCTTCTTCCTTATAATTAAATCTTGTCACCAAATCCCCCTAAGTGTTGCTTAAAATTCAAAATGTATGTATATTTTTCATTTCTATTCGATTAAATTATAATATACATCTAAAAAATTTATTTTAACAAATTC
>NZ_JAGWCU010000028.1:0-48972 GCF_020657755.1 Clostridioides sp. ZZV15-6388
ACAATTTGGAATCCATAAAGTAGTAAAAGGTTTAAAAGGTTTTAGTTCAAGAGTATTAAGAGAAAATTTCCAACATTTAAAGTCTAGTATGCCTAGTATGTGGACTAATAGTTATTTCGTAGGAACTATTGGCTCTGTAAGTTTAGAAGTAGTTAAACAATACGTAGAGAATCAACAAGTTAGGAGCAAGAAAAAATGATAAAAACTCATAGAGTAAAATTAAACTTAACTAGAACACAATTTGAATTAGTAAGGGAAAAACAAATAGAGAGTGCTAATTGTTGAAATCATATAGTTAGCTTATCCAAAGAATACTATTTTGAACATAAACAATGGATAAAAAAGAATGATATACAAAAGATAATCAAAGGTAAATACAATCTACATAGTCAAACTATACAAGCAATATCAGATAAATTTGATGCTAATAGAAAAACTATTTCAGAGTTAAGAAAGAAAGGTAATACCAAGGCAAAGTATCCATATAAAACCAAGAAATTTTATATAATACCATTCAAGGCTAGTGCAATAAATATCAATGCTAAAGGTAACTTAAAGTTATCAATGTCAAAAGGTAGATATTTAGAGTTAGATTTTAATATTGAAAATATAAAGACTGCTGAAATAGTATGGCGAAACGGATATTATTTGTATTATACATTTGATGATGGAATCATTAATCCAACACCGCAAGGTAACAACACTGTAGGTGTAGACTTAGGAGAAATACATTCGATAGCTAGTATAACTAATGAAGGTATCGGACTTATAATATCCAATAGAGAAGGTAGAAGTATTAAGCAATTTAGAAATAAGATGTATGCTTATATCTCTAAAAGATTAAGTAGATGCAAAAAAGGTAGTAGACAATATAAGAGATTATGGAAATTAAAAAACACTATTAGAACTAAAACAGATAACCAATTAATAAATTTATACCACCAAACAACTAGAAAGTTTATAAACTTTTGTGTAGAGCAACAAGTATGTGAAATAGTTTTAGGAGATATAAAAGGGATTGAGAAAAATACAAAAAAGAAGAAAAGATTAAATAGAATTAATAGACAAAAAATATCTCAAATGGAGTATGGTCGCATTAAAGACTATATTAAATATAAGGCTAAAGAGAAAGGTATTGAAGTTAAGCTAGTTAAAGAAAACTACACATCTCAAACTTGCCCAAAGTGTTCTAAAAAACACAAACCAACTGGTAGAACTTATAGCTGTACTTGTGGTTATAAAACTCATAGAGATATAGTTGGTGCATGGAATATTTTAAATAAAAAACATAAATATAATTTAGTTAATTTTAGTATAAACCATAAGCAACCTATTAATTTAAAAGTATCTACAATATAAGGTAGTAGTGTCGAAGACACCGTCCAAGTAGCTTGGCTTTGTAACCTCCTATGATTCTATCGTTTAGATAATATTAAGTCGTTAGCCACCAAGAATCCCCTTGCTTTAGCTATGGGGAGTGTGTCAATCTGTAAAAACATGTATAGATGATAGCTATCTTCATGTAAAAAAAGAGGATAGAAGTGAATTACTTTTGATTAAAAAATAGCTACGCACACTCGTGACTTTAGCCATGAGTTAGTAGCTAAAATAGTCAGTATATAGGGAAACTTATATGTAGAGATAGGATAGAACCTATCCAATACTACTTGAATTGCTGGAAACCCCTAAAGCTAACCAAACTAAAACATAAGGATGAAATAAAACCTAAGTGTGAAAGTTATGAAAGTAGAAAAAATTCATAAGAGAACTGCATAGGTAGTAGCGAACTTATGTGAACGACAACCTCAAAAATGATAAAAGTTAAGATTTGCGGTTCTTATATGTGTTATTTAAAAACAAATATAAAAACCTTTAAAAAACTTATTTTAAATAATTACACATGTTAATATTATGATGAGTGATGAAAAATGGAAGTGACTCTAGGATATGTATATTTAGTACCATATAGTATGGTGTGTAAAATATAGACATCCAGTATTAACAAATGAAATTGAAGAAGATTTAATTAATATAATCAGAAAAAACGAGTAAAGTGAGGTGGTAATAGTGGAAAAAGCTTATAAGTTTAGAATGTATCCAAATAAAAAACAGCAAGAGTTAATTAACAAAACTTTTGGATGTTGTAGATTTGTATATAATAAATATCTTGCTAAAAGAATAGAAGTTTATGAAAATGATAAAGAAACTTTTACTTATAAACAGTGCAGTTCTGATTTGACTAATTTAAAAAAAGAATTAGAGTGGCTTAAAGAACCTGACAAATTTTCACTATAAAACACCTTAAAAGAGCTAGAAAACTCATATAAAAAATTCTTTAAAGAAATAGAAGATTTACAAGTAAAGAATATGACTAGAAATCGTAAACTATCTCGTTTAATTTCTGATGTGTCATGGTCAGAATTTGTTCGTCAATTAGAATACAAGGCTAATTGGTATGGTAGACAAATTGTAAAGGTAGGTAAATTCTTTGCAAGTTCACAAATATGCAATAAATGTGGGTACAAAAACGAGGAAATTAAGAATTTAAATATAAGAGAATGGATTTGTCCTTGTTGTAATGTAACTCACGATAGAGATATAAATGCAAGTAAAAATATACTAAAAGAAGGATTAAGACTAATAACAGTTTAAAATAGATAACTTATTTAAGAACCGTAGGAACTACGGGGATAGCCTGTGGAGAATTGGCAAGACATATTTTAGTATGCAAAATTCTATGAAGCAGGAACCCTGTGACTTTAGTTATGGGAGGTTCAGAATAAACATTTATGAATAGTTATAAATGATACCTTTAATTTTTAGAAAATGATTAAAAGAAAGATTTATGAAATTAAACCTAGTATTTTCTGATATAATAAACATGTGTATTTTTAAATAAAAAGGATATTATTATTAAGTTTGATTAAAAATAAACTTGCAAAACAATGTACTAGTTTAATATTATAGTTATATTGAATAAAATATCAGGAGGAAGTAAAAATGAATGTAAGAGTAAGATTTGCACCAAGTCCAACAGGATTTGTACATATAGGTAGTTTAAGAACTGCTTTATATAACTATTTATTTGCAAAAAAAATGGGCGGAGAATATATATTAAGAGTAGAAGATACAGACCAAAGTAGATTAGTAGAAGGTGCTATAGAGAATATGCTTAATGCTATGAAATGGGCTGGTGTTAATCATGATGAGGGTGTTATATTAGATGATAATGGAAAAGTAATACAAAAAGGAGAATATGGACCATATATTCAATCTCAAAGATTAGATATATATCAAGAATATATAAAACAACTTTTAGATAGTGGAAAGGCTTACTACTGTTTCTGCACAAAGGAAAGATTAGATGAAGTAAGAGATGCTCAAAAGGCAGCAGGAGAAACTGCTAAATATGATGGTCACTGCAAAAAACTTTCTAAAGAAGAGATAGAAGCTAATATAAAAGCAGGAGTACCATATGTTATAAGATTAAAATTACCAGAAAATCATATAATTAAGTTTACAGATTTAGTTAGAGGAGACATGGAATTCAATACTAATGATTTAGATGACCAAGTTTTAATGAAAACAGATGGATTCCCAACTTATCATTTTGCAGTAGTGGTAGATGATTATTTAATGAAAATTACACATGTTATAAGAGGCGAAGAGTGGGTATCATCTACTCCAAAGCATGTTTATTTATATGAAGCATTTGGATGGGAAGCACCAGTATTCGTACATTTACCAAATATACTTAATAAAGAAAAGAAAAAATTGAGTAAGAGACAAGGTGATGTAGCAGTTGAAGATTTTAAGAAAAAAGGATATTTACCAGAAGGATTAGTAAACTATGTAGCACTAGTTGGTTGGTCTCCAGAAGATAATCAAGAGTTATTTACAATGGAAGAATTAGAAAAAGCTTTCTCTGTGGAAAGAGTATCTAAAAGTGGAGGAGTATTCGATACTGAAAAGTTAAACTGGGTTAATCAACATTATATAAAAGATGGTGATGATGCTTACTTAACGGATTTAGCTATACCGTTCTTAATAGAAGATGGATTTATAACAGAAGCAGAAGCTACTAGTAAGTATGAATTTTTAAAGAGTATGATATCAGTACTTAAAGAAAAATTACAATATGTAAAAGAAGTTACTGAGCATGCGAGTATATTCTTTGGAGATAAGGTAGAGGTAGAAACTGAAGAAGGAAGTGACTTCTTAAAATTAGAACACATATCTACTTTAATAGATGCCCTACAAGAAAAAATAGCAAAAGCAGAAATATTAAATGCTGAGTTTGGTCAAGCAATGCTTAAAGAGATACAAAAAGAGTATAAAATAAAAGGAAAAAATTTATTTATGGGCTCAAGAATAATTTTGACAGGACAAATGCATGGCCCAGATTTACCAAAAGTAATGGAAGTTTTAGGAAAAGAAACTTGCTTAAATAGAATAGCTTATGTAAAAAATCATATATTATAGTCATAAAAGTCCGCTAATTTAGATGCGGACTTTTTTTGTGTTAGTATTTGGTGAAAATATATGGCTAACAAAATGAAGGTATTTAGGTCAATAAATTTAATATATAAAAAGCAAAGCAAAAATATAAATAATAAACTAATAAAAATATTAAGCATAGAAGAAGGTAATCTATTATTTTAGTTTGATTTAATTATTAAGGGGGTAATTACTATGTATAGTAATATTGATGATGTTAAAAAGGAATTAAAGGAGCTATGCTTAGAATATGTTACAATTTTAGAAAAGTTAAAAGACGAAAAAATGATTACAGAAGAGACTTTTGAAAAGTGTTCTTCTCAAAAAAAGATATTTTTAGAGGAACAATAGAAAATAGTGATAATATTATTATGTAATTTGAAGGATAGTATGAAAAATGATAGTAGTACTATTATTTATTGCAATTTTCAACTATAATATAATATATGATGTTAAGAAAATAATTTATAAAAATACAGTGAGGTGATGAGTGTGAAAGTTTATAATACATTAACTAGAGCAAAAGAAGAATTTGTTCCATTAGAAGAAGGAAAGGTAAAAATGTATGTGTGTGGTCCAACAGTTTATAACTATATCCACATAGGTAATGCAAGACCATTTATAATATTTGATACTCTAAGAAGGTATTTAGAGTATAGAGGATATGACGTAACTTATGTACAAAACTTTACAGATGTTGATGATAAGATTATAAATAGAAGCCACGAAGAAGGAATATCTCCAGAAGAAGTTGCTACTAAATACATAAAAGAGTATTTTGTAGATTGTGATGGATTAGGAATTAAGAGAGCTACTGTTCATCCTCAAGTTACAGATAATATACAACAAATTATAGATTTTATAAAAGAATTAGAAGATAAAGGATATGCATATGCAGTAAATGGCGATGTCTATTTTGATACAAATAAATTTGAAGGATATGGAAAACTTTCAGGCCAAAAACAAGAAGATTTAGAGGCTGGAGCTAGAATTGAAGTTAATGACCAAAAAAGACATCCTATGGACTTTGTTCTTTGGAAAGCAAAAAAAGAAGGAGAGCCAGGATGGGAGAGTCCTTGGGGAGAAGGTAGACCAGGATGGCATATAGAATGTTCTGTTATGTCTAAGAGATACTTAGGTGAGACAATTGATATACATGCAGGTGGTCAAGATTTAACATTCCCACACCATGAAAACGAAATAGCACAAAGTGAAGCTAGAAGTGGAAAAACATTCTCGAAATATTGGATGCATAATGGATATATAAATATAAATGATGAAAAAATGAGTAAATCAAAAGGTAATTTCTTTACAGTAAGAGATATATCAAAGCTATATGATTTAGAAATAGTGAGATTTTTCATGTTATCAGCACATTATAGAAATCCAGTAAACTTTAGTGATGAAATGTTAAACCAAGCTAAAGCTGGTCTTGAAAGATTATATAATACTAAAGAAAAATTAGAGTTTACATTAAGTAATTTAAAAGAATCATCTCTAACAGAAAAAGAAGTAGAACTTGTTAAAGAATTAGATAACTTTAGACAAAGATTTATAGATGCTATGGATGATGATGTTAATACAGCAGATGCAGTAAGTATTATATTTGAGTTGGCTAAGTTGATAAATTCTAATGTAGACGAAAACTCTTCTTTAGAGTTAGCTAAGAAATGTTTAGATGAATTTAATGAGCTTACAGGAGTATTAAATATTGTAAATAAGAAAAAGGATACTGTGTTAGATAAAGACATTGAAGAATTAATACAAAAGAGAACTGACGCAAAGAAAAATAAAGAATTCCAATTAGCAGATGATATAAGACAACAATTATTAGATATGGGAATTGTACTAGAAGACACAAGACAAGGTGTTAAGTGGAAAAGGGTATAAAAATGGAAAAAACTGAATTAGTTACTATGTCACCACTAGTTTTAGCATATTTAGGTGATACAGTGTATGAGACATATATAAGAGAACACTTGATTAGACAAAATACACAGCGAAAAGTTAATGATTTGCATAAGTTAGCCATAAAGTATGTAAAGGCTAAAGCTCAAGCATCAATAATTCATGAAATCGAAAGTGAATTAACAGAGGAAGAGAGTAAAATTTATAAAAGGGGAAGAAATCAAAAATCAAACACTTCTCCTAAAAATGCAGATATTATAGACTATAAACATGCAACTGGATTTGAAGCATTAGTTGGATATTTGTATTTGAATAATGAAATAGAGAGACTTCAATATATTATCAATAAAGGAATCAAAATTATTGAAAGAGATATGTAAATATTAAAGAGTGTTGTCTTAATAATAATTAATAAGGCAACACTTTTTTTATAACTAATGTATAATAAATATATAGAAATTAGTAATAAGAAAGGACGAAAATTTATGAAAGTAAAATTAATATCACATACACCTGAACCCGAAAAAGTAATAGCTATGGCAGCTAAATTATGCTATTCACCAGTTGGGACAGACGAAATAGAAAAAGACTTAACAGAAGAAAGTATAGAAAAATTTTTAAATATGTTATTAAATATAGGGCATGGTTCAATATTAGAGCATGCATCTTTTACGTTTTCAATAGAAGGTATTTCAAGAGCTTGTTCGCATCAAATTGTTAGACATCGTATAGCTAGTTTTTCACAACAAAGTCAAAGATATGTTAAACTAGACCAATTTGAGTACATAATTCCTCCTGAAATAGAAAAAATAGAAAAAGCAAAAGAGTTATTTGTCAACTCAATGAAAAAGGACCAAGAGGATTATGACAAATTAGTGGAGATATTATTTGATAAGCATTATAATGACTTAATAAAAGAAGGAAAAAATGAGAAAACAGCAAAGAGACAAGCTGAGAAAAAAGCAATAGAAGATGCTAGATATGTATTTCCAAATGCATGTGAAACAAAAATGGTATTTACTATAAACGCTAGAAGTTTATTTAATTTCTTTGAACATAGATGTTGTGAAAGAGCACAATGGGAAATAAGAAACTTAGCTGTAGAAATGTTAAGAGAAGTTAAAAAAGTTGCTCCTATATTATTTAAAAAGACTGGTCCAAGCTGTGTAAATGGAAGTTGTCCAGAAGGAACTATGACTTGTGGTGACATAGTTCAAGTTAGAGAAAAATTTAAATCCTTGTAGGTGGTGAATAGTTTGGCAAGTATTGAAGGAAGAAATCCTGTAATAGAAGCTATAAAGAGTGATAGAGAGATAGATAAAATATTAATTGCAAACTCAGCTAAAGAAGGTTCAATTAAGAAAATAATAGGAATGGCAAAAGAAAAGAATATAATTATACAATATGTTGATAAACATAAGTTAGATGAAGTAAGCACAAGTCATTCTCATCAAGGTGTAATAGCTTATGCAAGTGAATATAAGTATTATGAATTAGATGAGTTAATAGACTCAGTAAAAAGTAAAAATGAAGACCCATTTTTTATTATACTAGATGAAATAACAGACCCACATAATCTAGGTTCAATAATAAGGACAGCAGATGCAGTAGGAGCACATGGAGTTATTATCCCAAAAAGAAGGTCTGTGCACATAACTCCTGTAGTTACAAAAGCTTCTGCTGGAGCTGTAGAGTATATGCCAGTTTGTAAGGTAACCAATATAGTCAATACAATAAAAAGACTGAAGGATGAGGGGCTGTGGATTGCAGCTGCTGATATGGATGGAGAAACTTTTTATAAACAAAATCTTACAGGACCTCTAGGTGTAGTAATTGGAAGTGAAGGTTTTGGAATATCTAGATTGGTTAAACAAAACTGTGACTTTATAGTAAAAATGCCCATGATAGGTAATGTTACATCTTTAAATGCATCTGTAGCAGGTGGTATACTTTTATATGAAATATTCAGACAAAGACTGGATAAAAAGTAAATAAGTATGAGAAGAAACATAAATCACTACTTAATAATAGATGGCTATAATATTATAAATGCGTGGGATAATTTAAAAGAACTGGCTAAAGAGGATTTAGAAGATTCTCGAGAAAAACTTATTGATGATATTATAGAATTCTCTGAGTTTATGGGATATAAGACTATAATAGTTTTTGATGCTTATAATGTTAAGAATTCCCGAGAAAAAGTTGAAAAAAGAAAACACATAACAATAGTTTATACAAGAGAGCACCAAACAGCAGATAGTTATATAGAAAAATTTATAACTTCTCTATCAAAATATGATGATGTAAAAGTAGCTACTAATGACTATGCAGAGCAACAAATGATTTTAGGAAAAGGTGCTATGAGAATGTCTGCTAGAGAATTAAAGTTAGAATTAGATCGTTCCAAGAATAAAATGAAGGAAAAAAATAGCGGTTTAAGGAAAAAAATTCAGCGAAATTGGTTGGAGGAAAGGTTAGATGAAGAAACATTGTCGAAACTTGAGAACATTCGTAGAAAGCGTTGAAATTACTAGGTTCTTTAGACTATAATATACCTATAAATTTGTTTTATATATGGGGGAGATTTACATGTTGGTAGCAAAAGAAAAAAGTTATGAGTTAATAGACAATTGTCAGCAAGATGAGTATAACATTGTATTAAAAGCAAGTGAAGGGGATAAGATAGCACTAGAGTATATTATTACCAAATACAGAAATTTTGTAAAGGCAAAAGCAAAGTCATATTTTTTAATTGGAGCAGATAAAGAAGATATAATACAAGAAGGAATGATAGGCCTTTATAAGGCAGTTAGAGATTTTGATGGAAGTAAGACAAATTCATTTAAATGTTTTGCAGAGATATGTATAACAAGACAAATAATAACTGCTATAAAAACTGCAACAAGACAAAAACATATACCTTTAAATTCATATGTTTCTTTGAATAAACCAATATATGATGAAGAGTCAGACAGAACACTTTTAGATATAATAGCTACAAGTATAGTAACAGATCCAGAAGAACTTATAATTAGTAAAGAAGAATTAAAAAATATAGAATCAAAGATGAACGAATTATTAAGCGACTTGGAATTAGAAGTCCTAGAATTGTATTTGAATGGAAAGTCATACCAGTTCATAGCGGACAAACTTAAAAGAGATGTAAAGTCAATAGATAACGCTTTACAAAGGGTTAAGAGAAAATTAGAAAAACATCTTGAAAACAGAAATGATTAATAGTAAAATACTTACCATAAGCTTATTGTGAGCAAAATTAATTTATATCGAAAGATAAGGGAGGAAATTCAAAATGGCTAAAGCTAAATACGAAAGAACAAAACCTCATGTTAATATAGGGACAATAGGACACGTTGACCACGGTAAAACTACATTAACAGCAGCAATAACAAAAACATTATATGACAGATACCAATTAGGAGAAGCTGTAGATTTCGCAAATATAGATAAAGCTCCAGAAGAAAGAGAAAGAGGAATCACAATATCAACAGCACACGTTGAGTATGAAACTCCAAATAGACACTACGCACACGTTGACTGCCCAGGACATGCTGACTACGTTAAGAACATGATAACAGGAGCAGCTCAAATGGACGGAGCAATATTAGTTTGTTCAGCAACAGATGGACCAATGCCACAAACAAGAGAGCATATACTATTATCAAGACAAGTTGGTGTACCATATATAGTAGTATTCTTAAACAAATGTGACATGGTAGATGACGAAGAGTTATTAGAACTAGTAGAAATGGAAGTAAGAGATTTATTAACAGAATATGATTTCCCAGGAGAGGATACTCCAATAATAAGAGGATCAGCATTAATGGCATTAGAAGATCCAAAGAGCGAATGGGGAAATAAAATAGTAGAATTATTTGAGCAAATAGATGAATATATACCAGCACCAGAAAGAGATACTGACAAACCATTCTTAATGCCAGTAGAAGACGTATTCTCAATCACAGGAAGAGGAACAGTTGCAACAGGAAGAGTGGAAAGAGGAGTATTAAAAGTACAAGACGAAGTAGAATTAGTAGGATTAACAGAAGCACCAAGAAAAGTAGTAGTAAAAGGAGTAGAAATGTTCAGAAAATTATTAGACAAAGCACAAGCAGGGGATAATATAGGAGCATTATTAAGAGGAGTACAAAGAAACGAAATAGAAAGAGGACAAGTACTAGCAAAAACTGGATCAGTAAAAGCACACACAAAATTTACTGCAGAAGTATATGTACTTAAAAAAGAAGAAGGTGGAAGACATACACCATTCTTTGATGGATATAGACCACAATTCTATTTCAGAACAACAGATGTAACAGGAGCTTGTAAGTTACCAGATGGAATAGAAATGGTAATGCCTGGAGATAACGTAACAATGGAAGTAGACTTAATAAACTCAATAGTTGTAGAAGAAGGATTAAGATTCTCAATAAGAGAAGGTGGAAGAACAGTAGCTTCAGGAGTTGTTGCTACAATAATCGAGTAATTCTTTTTACTAAACTGATGGATTAAAGAATAATAAAAAGAGGGGTTATGCTCCTCTTTTTTTAACATAGAAATACAAAAACATTGACACAGCATAGGATTTTGTGATAACTTATACAAGGTAATGATTATAGGAAGTTAATAATATCTTGAATACTGTAGATTTTTAATAAATACATATTTTAAAGATATTATATTCACATATATTAACAATATATATTATTGTATTACAAAGTTGGAGGTGTATCAGATGAGAGTTAAAGTAACTTTAGCATGTACAGAGTGTAAGCAAAGAAACTACAACACTACTAAGAATAAGAAAAACAATCCAGACAGAATAGAATTACAAAAATATTGTAGATTCTGTAAAAAGCATACAACTCATAAAGAAACAAAATAGTTTTATAAGGATGTGAGTATGGAATGGCTGCCCAAACAAATGACGGTGCAAAAACTAAAAAGAGATTCAGTTTATTTGGTTATTTAAAAGAAACTAAACAAGAATTGAAAAGAGTTACATGGCCGACAAAAAAAGAATTGTTTAAAAACACAGGTATAGTTTTAACTGTAGTTATTTCATGCACTATATTAGTATGGGGTATAGACACTATATTATCTGGTGCACTAGCGTTATTACTAAAATAGACGAAAAGAGGTAAGTTAAATGTCAGAATTACAAGAAGCAAGTTGGTATGTAGTTCATACTTATTCGGGACATGAAAATAAAGTTAAAGCTACAATAGAAAAAGCAGTTAAAACAAGAAGTATGGAAGACTGCATAAGACAAGTAGTTGTTCCAACAGAAGAAGTAGTGGAAACTACTAAAACTGGAAAAGAGAAAACTAGACAACGTAAAGTTTATCCAAGTTATGTTTTGGTTAAAATGATAATAACTGATGAATCTTGGTATGTAGTAAGAAATACTAAGGGAGTTACAGGTTTCGTTGGACCTGGTTCAAAACCAGTACCATTAAGTGAAGATGAAGTTAAAGCTATGGGCATAGATACAACTGACCCTAAAGTAGTAAATAGTGATATTGACTTTGAAATAGGGGATACAGTAAAGGTATCTCAAGGACCATTTAGTGGACAAGTAGGAAACATAGAAGAAATTGACGTAGAAAACAGAGAAGTTAAAGTGTGCATAAATGCATTTGGTAAAAGGACTCTATTTGTAATAGAGCTTGAAGGTATAGAAAAAATCTAATACTATTATTATAGAAAAATCTGAGGAGGTGCGCTCAAAATGGCTAAAAAAGTTATAGGTCAAATAAAATTACAAATACCTGCAGGAAAGGCTACTCCAGCGCCACCAGTTGGACCAGCATTAGGACAACATGGTGTTAATATAATGGGATTCACAAAAGAATTTAATGCTAAAACTGCAGATCAAGCTGGAATGATAATACCAGTTGTTATAACTGTATATCAAGATAGATCATTCAGTTTTATAACAAAAACTCCACCAGCTGCAGTTTTAATTAAAAAAGCATTAAATTTAAAATCAGGTTCTGGAGAACCAAACAAAAAGAAAGTTGCTAAAATAACTTCAGCTCAAGTAAGAGAAATAGCTGAATTAAAAATGCCTGACTTAAATGCTGCATCAGTAGAAGCTGCTATGAGTATGATAGCTGGTACTGCTAGAAGCATGGGTGTTGTAGTAGAAGACTAAGATACACTTTTTTTTATAAAGTGGGAGGCGAAAAGCCGAGATTAACCACAAGGAGGAAAATAAAATGGCTAAAAAAGGTAAAAGATATGCAGGTGCATTACAAAAAGTAGATAGAACTAAATTCTATGATGCATCAGAAGCATTAACATTAGTTTCAGATATAGCTGGAGCTAAATTTGACGAGACAGTAGAAGCACACATTAAATTAGGTGTTGACTCAAGACATGCTGATCAACAAGTAAGAGGTGCAGTTGTATTACCTCACGGAACTGGTAAAACTAAGAGAGTTTTAGTTTTTGCTAAAGGTGAAAAAGCTAAAGAAGCTGAACAAGCTGGTGCTGACTTTGTAGGAGCTGAAGAATTAGTTCAAAAAATACAAGGTGAAAACTGGTTTGATTTTGATATAGTAGTTGCTACTCCAGATATGATGGGTGTAGTAGGTAGATTAGGTAGAGTATTAGGACCTAAAGGTTTAATGCCAAACCCTAAATCAGGAACAGTTACATTTGATGTAGCTAAAGCTATAGATGAAATAAAAGCTGGTAAAGTTGAATACAGATTAGACAAAACTAACATAATACACGTTCCAGTAGGAAAAGTATCATTTGGTGGAGAAAAATTATCTGAAAACTTTGCTGCATTAATGGATGCTATAATAAAAGCTAAACCAGCTGCTGCTAAAGGGCAATATTTAAGAAGTATAACTGTAGCTTCTTCAATGGGACCTGGAGTTAAAATAAACCCAGCAAGAACAGCTGAATAATAAAACTGTTGACACAGGTTGACAAAAGTGTTATTATATCATTTGTCAATGTAAAAAAGAATAGATTTGCCGTAGATAGTGGGTGCAAAAGCTTAATATCCCACCGAGGTTTTAGATAAATTGAGATTACTAAAGCTTTTGATGTCTACTTTTGGCAACAAAAGCTTTTTATAATGTTGCGGTAAATACTAAGCCTATTTGGTGAAGGAGGTGCACATCTAGATGAGAAAAGCTATAGAAATTAAATCAGAAGTTGTTTCTGAAATAGTTGAAAAGTTACAAAAATCTTCTGCTGCGGTTGTTGTAGATTACAAAGGATTAACAGTTGAAGAAGTAACTGAGTTAAGAAAACAAATGAGAGAAGCTGGTGTAGATTACAAAGTATATAAAAATACTTTAGTTAGAAGAGCAGCTAAAGAAGTTGGTATAGAGCAATTCAATGAAGAATTATTAATTGGTACTAATGCTATAGCATTTGGATATGATGATCCAGTTGCTCCAGCTAGAATATTAAAAGGATTCATGGATTCTCATCCAAAGATGAAATTAAAGATGGGTGTTGTAGAAGGTGTATTCTATGACGAAGCTAAGATTGTTGAAATGGCTAACATACCATCAAGAGAAGTTCTTATCGCTAAATTACTTGGTAGCTTAAAAGCTCCAATATCAAACTTTGCATACTTAATAGATGCAATAGCGAAAAAGGCAGAAGGTCAAGAAGAAGCTTAATTGCTTAACTAAAAAATTATAAATATTAATTTGAAAAGAAAATTCGGAGGTGCTAAAAATGACAATAGAACAAATATTAGAAGCTATAGAAAATATGAAAGTTTTAGAATTAAATGAATTAGTTAAAGCTGCTGAAGAAAAATTCGGCGTTTCAGCTTCAGCTCCAGTAATGGTAGCTGGTGCAGCTGCTGGTGGACCAGCTGCTGAAGAAAAAACTGAGTTTGATGTAGTATTAGCTGAGGTTGGTTCTTCAAAAGTTGGAGTTATAAAAGCAGTTAGAGAAATAACAGGATTAGGATTAAAAGAAGCTAAAGAAGTAGTTGACAATGCTCCTAAGACAGTTAAAGAAGGAGCTTCTAAAGAAGAAGCTGATCAAATAAAAGAAAAATTAGAAGCTGCTGGAGCTAAAGTAGAAGTTAAGTAGTTTCTTTAAAAAGATACCCATTTGGGTATCTTTTTTTATTTATAGAAAATTGTAAATAAAATATTTCTACAAAATAAAAAAAATTTATATAATAGTATTAAATTAAGGGTATCATATAGTGTGTAATGATATTTTAATTTAATACTATTAAAGAATATGTTTTTTACTATGTCAAACACAGACGTTAAATTAAAATATAAACAATTATTGTAATATGCACATATAAGGTGATATAATAAAAGGAAAAATATATAAAACTACATATTATTTTAAAAAATTACAAAAGTACTTTAAAAATAAAATGTAATAAATAATTAATTAACAAATATAAATTTAAAATGAGTTAAATACTTCTAAAAATCGAAATATGTAGATTTCAAGAAACGCATTTAAGGAGGAGTTAATAATGGAAAAATTACAAGGGAAAGTTGCAGTGGTTACTGCAGCAACTAAAGGTATTGGATTAGCATCAGCTGAAATATTGGCACAAAATGGAGCAGTTGTATATTTAGCAGCTCGTTCAGAAGAATTGGCTAATGAAGTTATAGATAGAATAAGTGCAGAAGGTGGTTGTGCTAGGTTTGTTTATTTTAATGCCCGTGAAGAAGAAACATTTACTTCAATGATAGAAGATGTAGTTAAAAAAGAAGGCAAGATAGATATACTTGTAAATAATTTTGGTTCGACAAATCCTTCACTTGATAAAGACCTTTTAACTGGAGATACAGATAATTTCTTTGATACAGTAAATACTAATTTAAAAAGTGTATATTTACCATGTAAAGCTGCTATTCCTCATATGATAAAGAATGGTAAGGGAAGTATAATAAATATATCTAGTATAGGTTCAGTATTACCTGACCTATCTAGAATAGCTTACTGTGTATCAAAAGCATCAATCAACTCATTAACTCAAAATATAGCAACACAATATGCAAAAGATAATGTTAGATGTAATGCTGTACTTCCAGGTCTTATTGCAACCAAAGCTGCTTTAGATAATATGTCTCCAGAATTTATAAAGGAGTTTCTAAAGCATGTTCCTTTAAATCGCATAGGGAAGCCAGAAGACATAGCAAAAGCTGTTTTATTCTATGCTAGTGATGATTCATCCTTTATAACAGGAGACTTACTTGAAGTAGCTGGAGGTTTTGGTTTACCTACACCACAGTTTGCAGATAATATATTAGGATAATTATATTACTAATATATAGTAAAAATAAAAAACTTAATTATAGTAGAAATTCTATTTTTATAAAGACTGTAGATATAATTTATGATGGAAATAGTTTAAGATTTAAAACTCCAGATTAAATTCATTTATGGTCTTTATTTTGTATATTTAACAGATTTTATATAAATACAATTATTTACTAGTACTTATTTATGAAATTATAATTAAATATGGGTATAGTAAAGGAATGTAACTTTTTATAGAAAATTACACCGATAAATGAAAAAATTGGATTTTATATTGAAGAATTGTACATAATACATAATATATGCTTAAAATAATTTACAAAAAATCAAAAATAATGCATAGTTTACATATAAGATAAAAAATATATTGAAAAATACTTGACATTATGCTAAAATTATTAGATGCGTTAGAATGAACTATTGTTTTATTTTTAATTATTGAGAGGTGAAAAGTGAATGCCACATCCTGTCACGATAGGTAAAAGAACTAGAATGAGCTTTTCTAAAATTAAGGAAATAGCTGATGTGCCAAATCTTATAGAAATTCAAGTAGATTCCTATGAGTGGTTTTTAAAAGAAGGTTTAAAAGAAGTGTTTGATGATATTTCACCAATAGAAGATTATACTGGTAATCTTATATTGGAATTTGTTGACTACTCTTTAGACGATAAACCAAAGTACGATATAGAAGAGTGTAAAGAGAGAGATGCTACATATTGTGCACCTCTAAAAGTTAAGGTAAGACTTATAAATAAAGAAACAGGCGAAATAAAAGAACAAGAAGTATTTATGGGTGACTTCCCTTTAATGACAGAAAGAGGAACTTTCGTTATAAATGGGGCAGAAAGAGTTATCGTAAGTCAATTAGTTAGATCTCCTGGTGTTTACTATGCGGAAGAGAGAGATAAAACAGGTAAGAGATTAATTTCATCTACTGTAATTCCTAATAGAGGAGCATGGTTAGAATATGAAACAGATTCTAACGATGTAATATCTGTAAGAGTTGATAGAACAAGAAAACAACCAGTTACAGTTTTACTTAGAGCTTTAGGAATAGGGACAGATGCAGAAATAATTGACCTTTTAGGAGAAGACGAAAGATTATCTGCTACATTAGAAAAAGATAATACTAAGACAGTAGAGGAAGGTCTTGTTGAGATATATAAAAAATTAAGACCAGGTGAACCACCTACTGTAGAAAGTGCATCATCTTTACTAAATGCTTTATTCTTTGATCCAAAGAGATATGATTTAGCAAAAGTTGGTAGATACAAATTTAATAAAAAACTTGCTTTATGCTATAGAATTATGAATAGAATTTCAGCAGAAGACATAATAAATCCTGAAACAGGAGAAGTATTTGTAAAAGCTGGAGAAAAAATAAGCTATGAGTTAGCTAAAGATATACAAAATGCAGGTATAAATGTAGTAAATCTATTAATGGATGATGATAAGAAAGTTAGAGTTATAGGAAATAATTTTGTAGACATTAAGTCTCATATTGATTTTGACATAGATGATTTAAACATAAAAGAAAAAGTGCATTATCCAACATTAAAAGAAATTTTAGATGGATATAGTGACGAAGAAGAAATAAAAGAAGCTATAAAATCAAGAATTAAAGAACTTATACCAAAACATATATTATTAGACGATATAATAGCTTCAATAAGTTATGAATTCAATATCTTCTATAATATAGGAAATATTGATGATATAGACCATTTAGGAAATAGAAGAATAAGATCTGTAGGAGAATTATTACAAAATCAAGTTAGAATTGGTCTTTCAAGAATGGAAAGAGTCATAAAAGAAAGAATGACAGTTCAAGATATGGAAGCTATAACGCCTCAAGCGTTAGTTAACATAAGACCAGTTTCAGCTGCAATAAAAGAATTCTTCGGTAGTTCTCAGTTATCTCAGTTCATGGATCAAACAAATCCTTTATCTGAGTTAACACATAAGAGAAGACTATCAGCTCTTGGACCTGGAGGTCTTTCAAGAGAAAGAGCTGGATTCGAAGTGCGTGACGTTCACCATTCACACTACGGTAGAATGTGTCCGATAGAGACTCCAGAAGGGCCAAATATCGGTCTTATAAACTCTCTTGGAACTTATGCAAAAATAAATGAGTTTGGATTTATAGAATCACCATATAGAAAATTTGATAAAGTAACATCAACAGTTACTGATGAGATACATTATTTAACTGCTGATGAAGAAGATTTATTCGTAAGAGCTCAGGCAAATGAGCCATTAACAGACGATGGTAAATTCGTAAACCATAGAGTTGTTTGTAGAACTGTAAATGGTGCTGTTGAAATGGTTCCTGAAAGCAGAGTAGACTATATGGATATATCTCCTAAGCAGGTTGTATCTGTAGCCACTGCTATGATACCTTTCTTAGAAAATGATGACGCCAACCGTGCCCTTATGGGAGCGAACATGCAACGTCAGGCAGTGCCTCTAGTTAGAAGAGAAGCACCAATTATAGGAACTGGTATAGAATATAGAGCTGCAAAAGACTCTGGAGCAGTTGTTGTTGCTAGAAATTCTGGTATAGCAGAAAGAGTAACAGCAGATGAGATAATTATAAAAAGAGAAGATGGAAACAGAGATAGATATAATCTACTTAAATTTAAACGTTCAAACTCAGGTACTTGTATAAATCAAACACCTATAATAACTAAAGGTGAGCAAATAATGCAAGGAGATGTTATAGCAGACGGTCCAGCAACTGATTTAGGAGAAGTAGCACTTGGAAGAAACTGTCTTATAGCATTCATGACTTGGGAAGGTTATAACTACGAAGATGCCATATTAATAAATGAAAGATTAGTTAAAGAAGATAGATTATCAACAATTCATATAGAAGAATATGAATGTGAAGCTAGAGATACAAAACTAGGACCAGAGGAAATAACTAGAGATATACCTAATGTTGGAGATAGTGCAATTAAGAACTTAGATGACAGAGGTATAATAAGAATAGGTGCAGAAGTAGATTCAGGAGATATATTAGTTGGTAAAGTAACTCCAAAAGGAGAAACTGAACTTACTGCTGAGGAAAGATTACTTCGTGCAATATTTGGTGAAAAGGCTAGAGAAGTTAGAGATACTTCACTTAAAGTACCTCATGGTGAATCTGGTATAATAGTTGATGTAAAAGTATTTACTAGAGAAAATGGAGATGATTTATCTCCAGGAGTAAATGAATTAGTAAGATGTTATATAGCTAAAAAGAGAAAAATAAAAGTTGGAGATAAAATGGCTGGTCGTCATGGTAATAAAGGGGTTATCTCAAGAATATTACCAGAAGAAGATATGCCATTCATGGAAAATGGAACTCCACTAGATATAATACTTAACCCACAAGGTATACCATCACGTATGAACATCGGTCAGGTTTTAGAGGTTCATTTAGGACTTGCTGCTAAGACTTTAGGATGGTATGTTGCAACATCAGTATTTGATGGTGCCAATGAGTATGATATAATGGATGCTCTTGAAGAAGCTGGATATCCTAGAGATGGTAAATTAACTTTATATGATGGTAGAACAGGTGAAACTTTTGATAATAGAATAACTGTTGGATATATGTACTACTTAAAACTACATCATTTAGTTGATGAAAAACTACATGCAAGAAGTACTGGACCATACTCATTAGTTACTCAACAGCCACTAGGTGGTAAAGCACAATTTGGTGGACAAAGATTTGGAGAGATGGAGGTTTGGGCTCTAGAAGCATATGGAGCTGCTCATATACTTCAAGAAATACTTACTGTCAAGTCTGATGATGTTGTAGGTCGTGTTAGAACTTACGAAGCCATAGTTAAAGGTGAAAACATACCTGAACCAGGAATCCCAGAATCATTTAAGGTTCTTATAAAAGAACTTCAAAGTTTATGCTTAGATGTAAAAGTATTAACAGATGAAGATCAAGAAATAGAAGTAAGAGAATCTGTAGATGAAGATGACACAATAGGTGAATTTGAACTAGATGTTGTAAATAACATGGGAGAAGTTGAAGAAAGTAATATAATAGAAGAAATTGAAGATGATTTTACGGAAACCGTAGAAGATGAGGATATAGAGAATTTAGAAGAATTTGCTGAAGAAGATTTATTTGAAGAAGAAATAGACTTTGTTGGTGATGACTTTGATGTGTAAATTTAATTAATGTAAATCTCAAATAGAAGGGAGAGAACTCCTTGTTTGAATTAAACAATTTCGAGTCGATAAAAATAGCATTGGCTTCTCCAGAAAAAATAAGACAATGGTCTAGAGGAGAAGTTAAAAAGCCAGAAACTATAAATTACCGTACTTTAAAACCAGAAAAAGATGGTCTTTTCTGTGAAAGAATATTTGGACCACAAAAAGACTGGGAGTGTCATTGTGGTAAATATAGAAGAGTTAGATACAAAGGTGTAGTTTGTGATAGATGTGGAGTAGAAGTAACTAAATCAAAAGTAAGAAGAGAAAGAATGGGACATATAGAGCTAGCAGCTCCTATGTCTCACATCTGGTACTTTAAAGGTATACCAAGTAGAATGGGACTTTTACTTGATATGTCACCAAGATCATTAGAAAAAATACTATATTTTGCTTCATATGTAGTAGTTGATCCAGGAGAAACTGGATTGAATGAGAAGCAGTTATTGACAGAAAAAGAGTATAGAACTGCTCTTGAAAAATACGGATATACTTTTACTGTAGGTATGGGTGCTGAAGCTGTAAAGATATTGTTACAAAACATAGATTTAGAGCAACAAAGCAAAGACTTAAGAGCGGAATTAAAAGACAGTACAGGACAAAAGAAAGTTAGAACAATAAGAAGATTAGAAGTTGTAGAAGCATTTAAAAAATCTGGGAATAAACCAGAATGGATGATTTTAGATGCAATACCAGTAATACCACCAGATTTAAGACCAATGGTACAACTTGATGGTGGAAGATTTGCAACTTCAGACTTAAATGATTTATATAGAAGAGTTATAAACAGAAATAATAGACTTAAGAGATTACTAGAGCTTGGAGCTCCAGATATAATTGTAAGAAATGAAAAAAGAATGCTTCAAGAAGCAGTTGACGCATTAATAGATAATGGTAGAAGAGGTAGACCTGTAACAGGGCCTGGAAATAGACCACTTAAGTCTTTATCAGATATGTTAAAGGGTAAACAAGGTCGTTTCCGTCAAAACTTACTTGGTAAGCGTGTTGACTACTCAGGACGTTCTGTTATAGTTGTTGGACCAGAACTTAAATTCTATCAATGTGGTCTTCCAAAGAAAATGGCACTAGAACTATTCAAGCCATTTGTTATGGATAAACTAGTTAAAGAAGGATATGCACATAATATAAAAAGTGCAAAATCTATAGTAGAAAAAGTTAAGCCAGAAGTTTGGGATGTTTTAGAAGATGTTATAAAAAGCCATCCAGTTCTTCTTAACCGTGCGCCGACTCTACATAGATTAGGTATACAAGCATTTGAACCAATTTTGGTTGAAGGTAAAGCTATAAAGCTACATCCTCTTGTATGTACAGCTTACAATGCAGACTTCGATGGAGACCAAATGGCGGTTCATGTACCTTTATCAGTAGAAGCACAAGCAGAAGCAAGATTTTTAATGCTTTCTGTAAACAACATTCTTGCTCCTAAAGATGGTTCTCCTATAACTACTCCATCTCAGGATATGGTTTTAGGTTGTTATTATCTAACAATAGAAGCACAAGATGATGCTAAAGGAACAGGAATGGTATTTAAAGATTTTAATGAACTATTACTTGCTTATTACAATAAATCAGTTCATCTACATGCCTTAGTAAAACTAAAAGTAACTCTTGAAGATGGAAGAAGCTCATTAGTTGAAAGTACAGTTGGTAGATTTATATTTAATGAAAGTATACCTCAAGATTTAGGATTTGTAGATAGAAATGAAAACCCATTTGCTCTTGAAGTTGACTTCTTAGCAGATAAAAAATCTCTAGGTAAAATAATAGATAAGTGCTTTAGAAAACATGGAAATACAGAAACAGCTGAATTACTAGATTATATAAAATCTCTAGGATTTAAATACTCTACATTAGGTGGTATAACAGTTGCTGTTGCTGATATGAGTGTTCCAGAAGAAAAGAAAGTATTTATAGCTGAGGCAGAAGCAAAAGTTGATAAATATGAAAAAGCATACAGAAGAGGTTTAATCTCTAATGAAGAAAGATATGAAAAAGTTATAGAGACATGGACAGAAACAACTGATAAGGTTACTGATGCTCTTATGGGTGGACTAGATAGATTAAACAATATATATATAATGGCACATTCAGGAGCCAGAGGTTCTAAAAATCAAATTAGACAGTTAGCAGGTATGCGTGGTCTTATGGCCAATGCATCTGGTAAAACAGTTGAGATACCAGTTAAATCTAATTTCCGTGAAGGTTTATCAGTACTTGAATACTTTACATCTTCACATGGTGCCAGAAAAGGTCTTGCCGATACAGCTATACGTACAGCTGAATCTGGATACTTAACAAGAAGACTTGTTGATGTAAGTCAAGATGTTATTGTAAGAGAAGTAGATTGTGGAACAGAAGATACTACAGAAATTTATGCTATAAAAGAAGGAAATGAAGTTATAGAAGAGATATATGATAGAATTGTAGGAAGATATACTATAGACCCTATATTAAATCCTGAAACTGGTGAAGTTATAGTTGAAGCTGATGCTATGATACAAGAAGATGAAGCAGAAACTATAGTAGCTTTAGGAATTGAAAAAATTAGGATAAGAACAGTTCTTAACTGTAAAACTAATCATGGAGTTTGTTCTAAGTGCTATGGTAGAAACTTAGCTACAGGAAAAGAAGTTAATATAGGTGAAGCAGTTGGTATAATAGCAGCTCAATCTATAGGTGAGCCGGGTACTCAGCTTACAATGCGTACATTCCATACTGGAGGGGTTGCAGGAGCCGATATAACTCAAGGTCTTCCAAGGGTTGAAGAATTATTTGAAGCTAGAAAACCAAAAGGTTTAGCTGTAATAACTGAAGTATCTGGTAGAGTTGAAATAGATGAAACTGGAAAGAGAAAAGAAGTAAATGTAATACCAGAAGAAGGCGAAACTCAAACATATGTGATACCATATGGTTCTAGATTAAAAGTTAAGCAAGGACAGATATTAGAAGCTGGAGATCCTTTAACACAAGGATTTATAAATCCTCATGATATAGTAAGAGTAAAAGGTGTTAAAGGTGTTCAAGAATATATAGTTAAAGAAGTTCAAAGGGTTTATAGACTTCAAGGGGTTGATGTTAACGATAAGCATATAGAAGTTATAGTAAGACAAATGCTATCTAAAGTTAAAGTTGAAGACCCAGGAGATACAGATTTATTACCAGGTGGATATGAAGATGTATTAACATTTAATAGATGTAACGAAGAAGCTATAGCTAAAGACTTAAGACCAGCAGTTGCTAAAAGAGTATTACTTGGTATAACTAAAGCATCTCTTGCAACTGATTCATTCTTATCAGCAGCTTCATTCCAGGAAACAACAAGAGTATTAACAGAAGCTGCAATAAAAGGTAAAGAAGATCACCTAATAGGGCTTAAAGAGAATGTTATATTAGGTAAACTAATACCAGCAGGAACAGGAATGAAGAAATATAGAAATATAGCTGTTGAAAAAATTGAAGATTAATGGCAGATAGAGTAAAGAAATCTTGACAACCATTATTTGTGGTGTTAAAATAGTAAAGTGTGTTGTTTAAAAGTACACTAAGGGCTTATATGAGCTCTTAGTGACTTTTAAATGGCAATAAACAAAAACTAAAAGCATCAAGCTAGAAAAATGCTAATATCACATATTCATGTGTTATAGACATTAAATTGTAAGTAACAAATGTTACAATCAGTCAGTATGAGTATTCATATTGATGTAGTTGGCGGTCACTGATAAGATCGAAAATTTGGAAGGAGGTGCAGATGATGCCAACAATTAACCAATTAGTTCGTAAAAGTAGAAAAGCAGTTGAAAAGAAATCTACTGCTCCAGCATTACAAAAAGGTTACAACTCTTTAAACAAGAAAGTAACTGACGCTAGTGCTCCACAAAAAAGAGGGGTTTGTACTTCAGTAAAAACAGTTACTCCTAAGAAACCTAACTCAGCTTTAAGAAAAGTTGCCAGAGTTAGATTAACTAATGGTATAGAAGTTTCTGCTTATATACCAGGAGAAGGACATAACTTACAAGAGCATAGTGTTGTTCTTATAAGAGGCGGAAGAGTAAAAGACCTTCCAGGGGTTAGATACCATATACTAAGAGGTACTTTAGATACAGCAGGTGTTGATAAGAGAAGACAATCAAGATCTAAGTATGGTGCTAAGAAACCTAAGGACGCTAAAAAATAAAAACAATTAATGATTGATTATAGTTCGGTGCTTTAAATATATAGATATTTATGGCATCACGGCATTAAATGATTTATGTCGAGTACCTATGATTTAAGTTAAATAATTAAGGAGGGAAGCGAAATGCCAAGAAAAGGTAATGTTCCAAAGAGAGAAGTTTTACCAGATCCTATGTATGGGAGTAAGGTAGTTACTAAATTAATAAATAATTTAATGGTAGACGGAAAAAAAGGAAAGTCTCAAACAATAGTTTATGATGCTTTCACAATTATTGCTGAAAAAACAGGAGAAGATGCTTTAGAAGTATTTAATAAGGCAATGGATAATATAATGCCTGTTTTAGAAGTAAAAGCAAGAAGAGTTGGTGGGGCAAACTACCAAGTACCAATCGAAGTTAGACCTGAAAGAAGACAAACATTAGGTTTAAGATGGTTAGTAAAATATACTAGAGCTCGTGGAGAAAAAGGAATGGTTGATAAATTAGCTAAAGAAATAATGGACGCAGCTAACAACACAGGAGCTTCAGTTAAGAAAAAAGAAGATACTCATAAAATGGCAGAAGCTAATAAAGCATTTGCTCATTATAGATGGTAGGATATATAGATATCTTATAAAATTGAGGATATCATAAGGAGGATAACCATGGCTAGAAAGTTTCCTTTGGAAAGAACTAGGAATATAGGAATCATGGCTCATATAGATGCAGGGAAAACTACTACTACAGAAAGAATCCTGTTTTATACTGGGCAAACTCATAAGATAGGAGAAACTCATGAAGGGGCTTCTCAAATGGACTGGATGGAGCAAGAAAAGGAAAGAGGTATAACAATAACTTCTGCCGCTACTACTGCTTCATGGAAAGACCATAGAATAAATATAATAGATACTCCTGGACACGTGGACTTCACAGTTGAAGTTGAAAGATCTCTAAGAGTTCTTGACGGTTCAGTTGCTGTATTCTGTGCAAAAGGTGGAGTTGAACCTCAATCTGAGAATGTATGGAGACAAGCTGAAACTTATGGAGTACCTAGAATAGCTTTTGTAAATAAAATGGATATATTAGGTGCAGATTTCTACAATGTTGTAAGCATGATGAAATCTAGATTAAATTCTAATGCAGTTCCTATGCAATTACCAATAGGTAAAGAAGATTCATTTATAGGTATAATAGACTTATTAAAAATGGATGCTGTTATATACAAAGACGACTTAGGTGTTGAAATGGAAGAAACAGACATACCAGAAGATATGAAAGAATTAGCTACAGAGTGGAGAGAAAAATTAGTTGAAGCAGTAGCTGAAACTGATGAAGAGTTAATGATGAAATATCTTGAAGGTGAAGAACCTACTATAGATGAATTAAAAGTTGCTATAAGAAAAGCTACTATAGCTTGTGAAATGAACCCAGTTTTCTGTGGTACAGCTTATAGAAACAAAGGTGTTCAGTTAGTAATAGATGCAGTTTTAGATTACTTACCAGCACCAACTGATATAGCAGCTATAAAAGGTATATTGGAAGATGGAGAGGAAGCTGAAAGACATTCTTCTGATGAAGAGCCATTCTCTGCATTAGCATTCAAAATAATGACTGACCCATTTGTTGGAAAACTAGCGTTCTTCAGAGTTTACTCTGGAACATTAGAATCTGGTTCTTATGTTTTAAATGCAACTAAGAATAAGAGAGAAAGAATTGGTCGTATACTACAAATGCATGCCAATACAAGAGAAGAAATAACTAAAGTTTATGCTGGAGATATAGCAGCAGCAGTAGGATTAAAAGATACTACTACTGGAGACACATTATGTGATCCTGCTAATCCAATAATACTTGAATCTATGGAATTCCCTGAGCCAGTTATATCTGTTGCTATAGAACCAAGTTCTAAAGCAGCTCAAGAAAAAATGGGTATAGCTCTTCAAAAATTAGCTGAAGAAGACCCAACTTTCACAGTTAAAACTGACCAAGAAACAGGACAAACTATAATATCTGGTATGGGTGAATTACACTTAGAGATAATAGTAGATAGATTATTAAGAGAATTTAAAGTAGAAGCTAAAGTTGGTGCTCCACAAGTTGCATACAGAGAAACTATAACTCAACCAGTTGATGTTGAATACAAGTACTCTAAGCAATCAGGTGGTAGAGGACAATATGGTCACGTTAAGATTAGAGTTGCTCCTCAAGAGCCAGGTGAAGGATACAAATTCACAAACAAAACTGTTGGTGGATCTGTACCAAAAGAATATGTTGGTCCAGTTGACATGGGTATACAAGGAGCTATGCAATCTGGTATAGTTGCTGGATATCCAGTTGTAGACGTTGCTGTTGAGTTATATGATGGTTCTTACCATGAAGTTGACTCTTCTGAGATGGCGTTCAAGATGGCTGGTTCAATGGCATTTAAAGATGCTATGAAGAAAGGTAATGCAGTTCTTTTAGAGCCTTACTTCAAAGTAGAAGTTGTTACTCCAGAAGATTACATGGGAGATGTTATGGGTGACTTAAACTCAAGAAGAGGATTAATCCAAGGAATGGAAGCAAGAAGTGGTGCACAAGTTATAAATGCATTTGTTCCACTTTCAGAAATGTTTGGATACTCTACAGACCTAAGATCTTCAACTCAAGGTCGTGCAACTTATACAATGATATTCGATCACTATGAACAAGTTCCAGCTTCAGTTGCTAAAAAGATAGCTGAAGGAAAATAATTTAAAAATTAATTAATAATATAAATATAAAAAATAATCAGCAAGACGAGACCTGTCTCGTCTTGCACAAGATAAAGGGAGGAAATTCAAAATGGCTAAAGCTAAATACGAAAGAACAAAACCTCATGTTAATATAGGAACAATAGGACACGTTGACCACGGTAAAACTACATTAACAGCAGCAATAACAAAAACATTATATGACAGATACCAATTAGGAGAAGCGGTAGATTTCGCAAACATAGATAAAGCTCCAGAAGAAAGAGAAAGAGGAATCACAATATCAACAGCACACGTTGAGTATGAAACTCCAAATAGACACTACGCACACGTTGACTGCCCAGGACATGCTGACTACGTTAAGAACATGATAACAGGAGCAGCTCAAATGGACGGAGCAATATTAGTTTGTTCAGCAACAGATGGACCAATGCCACAAACAAGAGAGCATATACTATTATCAAGACAAGTTGGTGTACCATATATAGTAGTATTCTTAAACAAATGTGACATGGTAGATGACGAAGAGTTATTAGAACTAGTAGAAATGGAAGTAAGAGATTTATTAACAGAATATGATTTCCCAGGAGATGATACTCCAATAATAAGAGGATCAGCATTAATGGCATTAGAAGATCCAAAGAGCGAATGGGGAAATAAAATAGTAGAATTATTTGAGCAAATAGATGAATATATACCAGCACCAGAAAGAGATACTGACAAACCATTCTTAATGCCAGTAGAAGACGTATTCTCAATCACAGGAAGAGGAACAGTTGCAACAGGAAGAGTGGAAAGAGGAGTATTAAAAGTACAAGACGAAGTAGAATTAGTAGGATTAACAGAAGCACCAAGAAAAGTAGTAGTAACAGGAGTAGAAATGTTCAGAAAATTATTAGACCAAGCACAAGCAGGGGATAATATAGGAGCATTATTAAGAGGAGTACAAAGAAACGAAATAGAAAGAGGACAAGTACTAGCAAAAACTGGATCAGTAAAAGCACACACAAAATTTACTGCAGAAGTATATGTACTTAAAAAAGAAGAAGGTGGAAGACATACACCATTCTTTGATGGATATAGACCACAATTCTATTTCAGAACAACAGATGTAACAGGAGCTTGTAAGTTACCAGATGGAATAGAAATGGTAATGCCTGGAGATAACGTAACAATGGAAGTAGACTTAATAAACTCAATAGTTGTAGAAGAAGGATTAAGATTCTCAATAAGAGAAGGTGGAAGAACAGTAGCTTCAGGAGTTGTTGCTACAATAATCGAATAATCTTTTACTAAGCTAATTGATTTCATATAAAAAAAGAGGGGGTTCAACCTCTCTTTTTTGTTTTTTGTTGACAAGTAGCAATAAAGCATATATACTAAACTAGTGCCTTGAGATAGATTAATAATCAAGTTTAAGGTTATAATGTTGTAAGAGAAAATAAAATTGAAAAAAACATAAAAAAAACTTGAAAAAATGTAACAGATGATATAAAATATAATAGTGTGCTTGAGAGATTAAGAAAATAAGAATTAAATCCTAGTGAAATACGAACTGATATCGATTTGAAAGTTACAACACACCCGGAGCAGTGTATCGGTATTGGTTGTACGCAACTTGAAAATTAAACACGTGATAAAGGAGGGAAAACAAAATGGCTAAGAATGAAAAAATAAGAATAAGATTAAAATCATATGATCACAAATTATTAGATTTTTCAGCAGGTAAAATAGTTGAAACTGCTAAAAAGGCTGGATCACAAGTTTCAGGACCTGTGCCTCTACCAACAGAAAAACAAATTGTAACTATATTAAGAGCTGTACATAAGTACAAAGACTCTAGAGAACAATTTGAAATAAGAACTCATAAAAGACTAATCGACATAGCTAATCCAACACCTAAAACAGTTGACTCATTAATGAGATTAGACTTACCAGCAGGTGTAGATATAGAAATAAAATTATAAGAACCCCTAAGATATTATCCTATAGGTAACTATCTTAGAATGATTACTTCTAAAATGATGTAATCCGCTGTAAGAATTATAGGAGGTGCTAATATGAATGGAATATTAGGAAAAAAAGTTGGTATGACTCAAATATTCACTGATAAAGGTGTAGTTATACCTGTAACAGCTGTTGAAGCAGGACCTATGGTCGTTACTCAAATAAAAACAGTTGATAAAGATGGATACAATGCTATACAAATAGGTTTTGAAGATGCTAAAGAAAAATCTTTAAACAAGCCTAAAAAAGGACACTTAGCTGCTGCTAATGTTTTAAAGAAACATTTAAAAGAGTTTAGAGTAGATTCTGTAGAAGGATACACAGTTGGACAAGAAATAAAAGCTGATGTATTTGAAGCAGGTGCAAAAATAGATGTTACTGGAATAAGTAAAGGTAAGGGATTCCAAGGTCCAATAAAAAGACATGGACAAAGTAGAGGTCCTGAATCTCACGGTTCTAGATACCACAGAAGACCAGGTTCAATGGGAGCTTGTTCTTACCCAGGTAGAGTATTTAAAAACAAAAAATTAGCTGGACACATGGGAAGCGTAAAGGTAACAGTTCAAAACTTAGAGGTTGTTAAAGTAGATGCTGATAAGAACCTTATATTAGTTAAGGGAGCTATACCAGGAGCTAAAGGTTCAGTAGTAACTATAAAAGAAGCTGTAAAGGTTTCTAAATAATGACTAACCTAGAGAAAGGAGGAATAACAATGCCAAAATTAAATGTACTAAATATTAGTGGACAAAACGTTGGAGAAATAGAATTATCAGATTCTATATTTGGCGTAGAAGTTAATGGACATGTTTTATATGAAGTTGTAAAAAATCAATTAGCAAATAAGAGACAAGGAACTCAATCTGCTAAAACTAGAGCAGAAGTTAGAGGTGGCGGAAGAAAACCTTGGAAACAAAAAGGAACAGGTAGAGCAAGACAAGGTTCTACAAGATCTGTACAATGGGTAGGTGGAGGAGTTGCTTTTGCACCTAAACCAAGAAGTTACAAATATACATTACCTAAGAAGGTAAGAAGATTAGCTATGAAGAGTGCTTTATCTTCAAAAATACAAAATAGTGAAGTTATAGTATTAGATGCATTAAACATGGATGCTCCTAAAACTAAAGAATTCGCTCAAATATTAAATAATATAAATGCTGCTAAAAAAGCTTTAGTAGTTATAGCTGATAAAAATGATAATGTAATAAAATCAGCTAGAAATATAGAAGGTGTTCAAACTGCATTAGTTAATACTATGAATGTATATGATATATTAAAATATGATTCATTTATAATAACTACAGATGCTGTTAAAAAAGTGGAGGAGGTGTACGCATAATGACTAATCCACATGATGTAATAATAAGACCAGTTGTAACTGAGCACAGTATGGCTGAAATGGGTGAAAAAAAATACACTTTTGTTGTGGCTAAAGATGCGAACAAAACTGAAATAAAAAAAGCAGTAGAAAAAGTATTCGGAGTTAGTGTTGATAAAGTAAATACTTTAAACTACGATGGAAAAGTTAAAAGAATGGGTAGAACTCAAGGAAGAACAGCAAGCTTTAAGAAAGCAGTAGTTAAATTAACTGCTGATAGTAAAGAAATAGAATTCTTCCAAGGAATGTAATATTATAACAAACGAAGGAGGGAAAACAGATGGCTATAAAAAAGTTTAGACCAACTTCTCCTGCCTTAAGACAAATGACAGTTTTAGTTTCTGAGGAAATAACATGTAACCAACCAGAAAGATCTCTTTTAGTTAACTTAAAGAAAAATGCTGGTAGAAACGTACATGGTAGAATAACTGTTCGTCATAGAGGTGGAGGACAAAAAAGAAAATATAGAATAATAGATTTTAAAAGAGATAAAGATGGTATACCTGCTAAGGTTGCTACTATAGAATATGATCCAAACAGAACTGCAAATATTGCATTATTAAACTATGCTGATGGAGAAAAAAGATATATATTAGCTCCAGTTGGAATCAACGTTGGAGATACTATCTTATCAGGATTAGGTGCTGATATAAAACCAGGAAACTGTTTAGCATTAAAAGATATGCCAGTTGGTACTATCATTCATAATATAGAATTAAAGCCAGGAAAAGGAGCTCAATTAGTTAGATCTGCTGGAGTTTCTGCACAATTAATGGCTAAAGAAGGAAAAAATGCTTTATTAAGATTACCATCAGGCGAAATGAGATTAGTAAGCATAAACTGTAAAGCTACTATAGGACAAGTTGGAAATATAGAGCACGGTAATGTAGTTATTGGTAAAGCAGGTAGAAAAAGACATATGGGAATAAGACCTACTGTAAGAGGTTCTGTAATGAACCCTAATGACCATCCACACGGTGGAGGGGAAGGTAGATCTCCAATAGGTAGACCATCTCCTGTTACTCCATGGGGTAAACCAGCTCTTGGATACAAAACTAGAAAGAAAAACAAAGCTTCAAATAAATTAATAGTATCAAGAAGAACTAAGTAGTAAATTTATTTTTGCTCGGAAAGGAGGAATATAAATGTCAAGATCAACTAAAAAAGGGCCTTTTGTCCATGCAAGACTTTTAAAGAAAATAGAAGCTATGAATGCTAGTGGAAGTAAAGAAGTTATAAAAACTTGGTCAAGATCTTCAACTGTATTTCCACAAATGGTAGAAAACACTATAGCTGTTCATGATGGAAGAAAACATGTTCCAGTATATATAACAGAAGATATGGTTGGACACAAATTAGGTGAGTTCGTTCCTACTAGAACTTTCAAAGGACATAAGGATGACGAAAAATCTAATAAGAGAAAATAATTAAATTATGACTAAGAAAGGAGGAATAACAATGGAAGCAAAAGCTACTGCTAAATATGTACGTGTATCACCAAGAAAAGCAGGCCAAATCTGTGACCTTGTTAGAGGAAAGAATGTTGATGAAGCATTAGCGATATTAAAGTTCACTCCAAGAGGAGCAGCTTCAATAATAGCTAAAGTTGTAAAGTCAGCTAAAGCTAACGCAGAAAACAATCACGAAATGGATACTGAAAAATTATATATAGCATCAATAGTTGCTAATCAAGGGCCAACAATGAAGAGATTCATGCCTAGAGCTATGGGTCGTGCAACTACAATAAGAAAAAGAACTTCTCATATAGAGGTTGTTGTGAAAGAAAAAAAATAATTAATAGATAGGAGGGAAAATAATGGGTCAAAAGGTTAATCCACACGGCTTAAGAGTCGGTGTTATAAAAGATTGGGACTCAAGATGGTTCGCTACTGATAAAAAAGAGTTCGGAAACTTATTATTAGAAGACCATAATATACGTAAATTCTTAAAGAAAAGATTATACTCAGCTGGAGTTGCTAGAATAGAAATAGAAAGATCAGCTAACAAAATAAAAATGGACTTACATGTTGCTAAGCCAGGAGTAGTTATAGGAAGAGCTGGTGCTGGAATCGAAGCATTAAAAGTTGAATTAGAAAAAATGACAAAGAAAAGTATAATAGTTAACATAGTAGAAGTAAGAAGTACAGATAAAAATGCTCAATTAGTAGCTGAAAATATAGCTTTAGCTATAGAAAGAAGGGTTGCTTTCAGAAGAGCAATGAAACAAGCTATACAAAGAGCAATGAAATCTGGTGCTAAAGGGATAAAAGTTTCTGCTTCAGGAAGATTAGGTGGAGCTGAAATGGCTAGAACTGAAGGTTATAGTGAAGGAAATGTGCCACTACAAACTTTAAGAGCAGATATAGATTATGGTTTCGCTGAAGCTGATACTACTTATGGAAAAATAGGTATAAAAGTTTGGGTATGTAATGGTGAAGTTTTACCAACTAGAGATGGTGTAAATCCAAGAGAAGAAAGCAGAAAGAGCGACAGAAGAGACAACAAGAGAGATAACAGAAGAAACGATAGAAGAGGAAATGATAGAAGAGGAAACGATAACAGAGGAAACTACAGAGGACAAAAACCTCAAGGTGGACAAAGACCTCAAGGTGGATCAAGACCTCAAAGAACTGAAAACAAAGGAAATTAATAATAGTTAGGTTCAAGGAAGGAGGAAAAATACTCATGTTAATGCCAAAAAGAGTAAAGCGTCGTAGAGTTCATAGAGGAAGTATGGCTGGGCAAGCTCATAAAGGTAACAAAGTTACTTATGGTGAGTTTGGATTAGTAGCTTTAGAAGCTTCTTGGATAACTTCTAATCAAATAGAAGCTGCCAGAATCGCGATGACTAGATATATAAAAAGAGGGGGAAAGGTTTGGATAAAAATATTCCCTCATAAACCAGTAACAAGAAAACCAGCAGAAACTCGTATGGGTGCAGGGAAAGGTTCTCCAGAATATTGGGTAGCTGTAGTTAAGCCAGGAAGAGTTATGTTTGAATTAGCAGGTGTTTCTGAAGATAAAGCAAGAGAAGCTATGAGACTTGCTGCACATAAATTACCAATCAAATGTAAATTTGTTAAAAAAGAAGATTTAGAAGTAAAGGGTGGTGAATAGGATGAAAGCTAAAGAATTAAGAGATTTAACAAGCGAAGAGCTAATGAACAAATTAAACGACTTCAAAAGTGAATTATTTAGCTTAAGATTCCAATTAGCTACTGGTCAATTAGAAAATACAGCTAGAATAAAGTTTGTTAAGAAGGATATAGCAAAAGTTAAAACTGTTCTTGCTGAAAGAAAGTTATACGAAACTAGAGCTTAATTTGGAAAGGAGGCTTTTTAAACATGGAAAGAGGAAGAAGAAAAGTTAGAATAGGCCGTGTTGTTAGTGATAAGATGGATAAAACAATAGTAGTAGCTGTTGAAGAATTCGTACGTCATCCACTATATAACAAACGTGTTAAGAGAACTAAGAAATTTAAGGCTCATGATGAAAAGAATATATGTAACATCGGAGATAGAGTTAAAATAATGGAAACTAGACCTTTATCTAAAGATAAGAGATTCAGACTAGTTGAAGTTGTTGAGAAAGTTAAGTAGTTTTTGAAGAAGGAGGGATTACGATATGATACAACAAGAATCACGTCTAAGAGTTGCTGATAACTCAGGAGCTAAAGAACTTTTATGTATACGTGTTCTAGGCGGAAGTAAAAGAAGATATGGTAACATAGGCGACGTTATAGTTGCTACTGTTAAAAGTGCAACACCTGGTGGAGTTGTAAAAAAAGGTAAGGTTGTTAAAGCTGTTATAGTAAGAAGCAAACAAGGCGTAAGACGTAATGACGGAAGCTATATATCTTTTGATGAAAATGCTGCTGTTATAATAAAGGACGATAAAACTCCAGTAGGAACTCGTATATTCGGGCCTGTTGCTAGAGAGTTAAGAGACAATGAATTCATGAAAATAGTTTCTCTTGCTCCAGAAGTACTATAATTAAGGAGGTGCAATAGGACATGATGCGTGTTAAAAAAGGTGACACTGTTGTAGTTATAGCAGGTAAAGATAAAGGTAAAAAAGGTTCAGTTTTAAAGGTATACCCTAAAGCTGATAAAGTATTAGTTGAAGGTGTAAACGTAATAACTAAACATCAAAAACCAAGTGCTATGAACCAACAAGGTGGAATAATAAATAAAGAAGCCCCAATACACATATCTAATGTAATGCCATTTGATCCTGAAACAGGAAAAGGCGTTAGAGTAAGATATGAAGTAAAAGATGGGACAAAAGTAAGAGTATCAGCAAAGAGCGGAAAAGAATTATAATAAATATTGCTTGAAAGGAGGGACCTTAAATGGCTTCTAGATTACAAGAAAAATACATGAAAGAAGTTGCTCCTGCTTTAATGGAGAAATTTGGATATAAAAACGTAATGGAGATACCTAAGTTAAATAAAATAGTTATTAACATGGGTATAGGTGACGCTAGAGAAAATCCAAAAGGATTAGAAAAAGGCGTTGAAGAATTAGAAATAATATCAGGACAAAAGCCTGTTATAACTAAAGCTAGAAAATCTGTTGCTAACTTCAAACTAAGAGAAGGAATGCCAATAGGAACAAAAGTTACATTAAGAGCTGACAAAATGTTCTACTTTATGGACAAATTAGTATCAGTTTCTTTACCAAGAGTTAGAGACTTTAGAGGTGTTAACCCTAATGCTTTTGATGGTAGAGGAAACTATGCTTTAGGAGTTAAAGAACAATTAATATTCCCTGAAATAGAATATGATAAAATTGATAAAGTAAGAGGAATGGATATAATATTCGTTACTACAGCAAAAACTGACGAAGAAGCTCGTGAATTATTAAAATTATTAGGAATGCCATTTTCTAAGTAAGCAAAGGAGGGATTCCCGTGGCTAGAAAAGCGATGGTTGTTAAACAACAAAGAAAGCAAAAGTACGCTACTAGAGAATACACTAGATGTACTATATGCGGAAGACCGCATTCAGTTTTGAAAAAATTTGGTATATGCCGTATATGCTTTAGAGAATTAGCTTATAAAGGTCAAATACCTGGTGTTAGAAAAGCAAGCTGGTAGAAGCTTGATTAGAATGGAAGGAGGGCTACAAAATGACAATGACAGATCCAATTGCAGATATGCTTACTCGTATAAGAAATGCTAATGTTGTTAAGCATGAAACTGTAGATGTTCCAGCTTCTAATATGAAGAAAGAGTTAGCTAGAATCTTATTAGAAGAAGGTTTCATAAGAGGTTATGATGTTATAGAAGATGGAAAACAAGGTATCATAAGAATACAATTAAAGTACGGACAAGAAGGCGAAAGAGTTATCACAGGTCTTAAGAAAATATCTAAGCCTGGTATGAGAGTTTACGCTGCTAACCACGAAATACCAAAAGTATTAAATGGATTAGGAATATCAGTAATATCTACTTCAAAAGGAATATTAACTGACAAGCAAGCTAGAAAAGAAAATGTTGGTGGAGAAGTAATCTGCTACGTTTGGTAATCAATATGAACAATGTAAGGAGGTGCGACCATGTCAAGAATAGGTGTTAAGCCAATAATAATACCAGCAGGTGTTGAAGTTACTATAGCTGAAGGAAATTTAGTTACAGTAAAAGGTCCAAAGGGAACTTTAACTAAACAATTAAGTGCTGAGTTAAATATAAAAAAAGAAGAAAATACAATAATGGTTGAAAGACCAACTGATAATAAAAAACACAGATCTTTACACGGATTAACTAGAACTTTATTAGATAATATGGTTGTAGGTGTAAATACTGGTTTCGAAAAGAAATTAGAACTAAAAGGTGTTGGATACAGAGCTCAAAAACAAGGAAAGAAATTAGTTATGAACTTAGGTTTCTCTCATCCAGTTGAAATGGAAGATCCAGAAGGAATAACTGTTGAAGCTCCAAACCAAACTGAGTTAATAGTAAAAGGTATAGACAAGCAATTAGTAGGAAACTATGCTGCTAAAATAAGAGCTTGGAGAAAGCCAGAGCCATACAAAGGTAAAGGTATAAAATACGTTGATGAAGTAATCAGACGTAAAGAAGGAAAAACTGGTAAAAAATAATACCAAAACTTAAACGCTAGAAAGGAGTGAGCTAGGTGTTAAAAAAGGCTGATAAAAATGCTAATAGACTTCAAAGACATAAGAGAGTTCGTAGAAAAATAAGCGGTACTGCTCAAAGACCAAGATTATGTGTATTTAGAAGTGCTAACAATATATATGCTCAAATAATAGATGACACAAACAGAGTAACTCTAGTTGCTGCATCTTCTTTAGAAGCAGAAGTTAAGAGTGCTGTTAATCATACAGGAAATAAGGAAGCAGCTAAGAAAGTTGGAGAATTAGTTGCTAAAAAAGCTGTTGAAAAAGGAATCACTGAAGTTGTATTTGACAGAGGTGGATACTTATATCATGGAAGAATTCAAGAATTAGCTGAAAGTGCTAGAGAAGCTGGTCTTAAGTTCTAATACGAAGGAGGGAAAAATACATGCTACGTCGTAAGCCGATAGATGCAGGACAACTTGACTTACAAGAAAAAGTTGTTGAAGTAAGACGTGTTACTAAGGTTGTAAAAGGTGGTAGAAACTTCAGATTTGCAGCGTTAGTAGTTGTTGGAGATGAAAACGGACACGTTGGTATAGGTGCTGGGAAAGCAATGGAAGTACCAGACGCTATAAAAAAAGCAGTTGAAGATGCTAAGAAAAATCTAATAGTAGTGCCAATGGTTGGGACTACAATTCCTCACGAAGTACGCGGACACTTTGGTGCTGGAAATATATTAATAATGCCTGCTGTAGAAGGTACAGGTGTAATAGCTGGGGGACCTGCTAGAGCCGTACTTGAGTTAGCTGGACTAAAAGACGTTAGAGCTAAATCTTTAGGATCTAACAATCCAAGAAATATGGTAAATGCTACAATAGAAGGACTTAATTCTCTAAAAACAGTTGAAGATATAGCTAAACTTAGAGGTAAAAAAGTTGAAGAACTTCTAGGGTAAGGAGGTAGTGTAAAATGGCTAAATTACAAATAAAATTAGTTAGAAGTGTTATAGGAACTACTCCTAACCAAAAAAAGAATGTTGAAGCGTTAGGATTAAGAAAAAGAGAACAAGTTGTTGTAAAAGAAGACAATGCTCAAATAAGAGGTATGATAAAAAAAGTAAGTCATTTATTAGAAGTAACTGAAATAGCTGAATAATTTTTAAAAAGTAGTGCAAGGAGGTGCAATCCATGAAGTTACATGAGTTAAAACCTGCTGAAGGTGCAGTAAGAGCTAAAAGAAGATTAGGTAGAGGTACTGCAACTGGACAAGGTAAAACTGCAGGACGTGGACAAAAAGGTCAATGGTCTCGTTCTGGTGGTGGAGTAAGAGTAGGGTTCGAAGGTGGACAAATGCCACTAGCTAGAAGACTTCCTAAGAGAGGTTTCAATAACATATTTAAGAAAGTTTACACAGAAGTTAATGTTGAAGTTTTAAATAGATTTGAAAATGGAACAGAAATAACTGCAGAATTATTAAAATCTACTAAAACTATAAGCAAAATAGGTAAAGATGGAATTAAAATCTTAGGTGAAGGTAATTTAGAAAAAGCTTTAACTGTTAAAGCTGCTAAATTTACAGCTTCAGCTCAAGAAAAAATAGAAAAAGCTGGTGGAAAAGCAGAGTTAGTATAATAACCTGCTAATCTCCTAGCCAGTACAGGCGGGGTGAATTAGCGTGCTGTCAAAATTAAAACAAGCTTGGAAGATTAAAGCAGTAAGAAAAAAAGTAATGTATACACTTATGATGATCGTGATATTCAGAATAGGTACTACAATACCAGTTCCAGGTATAGACACTAGTATTATACAAAAGATGGTAGGCGGCAATAGTCTACTTTCTCTGTATAATATGTTTACTGGTGGAGCATTTAGTAACTTTTCACTATTTGCTTTGGGTATAAGTCCATATATTACTGCATCAATCATAATACAGCTTCTAACAGTAGGTTTTGAAAGTTTAGCAGAACTTCAAAAATCTGGTGAAGAAGGAAAGAAAAAAATCAATAAGTACACTAAATATACAGCACTAGCTCTAGCAGTTGTACAAGCTTTGGGAATTACATTAGGAATTGTAAGAAGTGCTTTAATATCAAATAGTGTGTTTTTTATCACAACTGTTGTAATAACATTAGTTTCAGCAAGTATGTTAGTAATGTGGATTGGGGACAAAATTACCGAAAAAGGAATTGGTAATGGTAGTTCAGTAATAATATTTGCAGGTATTATATCAAGAATACCAACAGATGTTATTAAAATCGCACAACAAGTTAAATCTGGTCAAGTTGCACCTTGGGTAATAATACTTCTAATTGTAGTTATATTACTTACAGTTACAGGAGTTACATTTATACAAGAAGCTACTAGAAAGATACCTGTACAATATGCTAAAAGAGTTGTTGGAAGAAAAATGTATGGAGGACAAAGTTCTCATATACCAATGAAAGTTAACCAATCAGGAGTTATGCCTATAATTTTTGCTAGTTCACTTTTAGCTTTTCCACAAACAATAGCTATGTTTATGGGGGCAGATGCTCAAGCTTTTGTTCAAAAATACTTAAGTATGGCAACAGAACAAGGATTTTGGACATACAGATCAATTGAAATTCTACTTATAATTTTCTTCTCATATTTTTATACAACTGTATCATTCAATACAGAAGATATATCTAAAAATATGAAAAATAATGGTGGATTTATACCAGGTATCAGACCAGGTGAACCTACTATGGATTATTTAAATAGAATCTTAACAAGATTAACTTTAGCTGGAGCTACTTTCTTAGCAATAATTGCTATGGTACCAGCTCTTACAACACATTATATGAATGTAAATATGAGTCTAGCTGGGACTTCATTGCTAATCGTTGTTGGGGTTGCTTTGGAGCTTAAGAGACAGTTAGAGTCAAACTTAGTTATGAGAAGCTATCAAGGTTTCTTAAAATAAAATGGAGATGGATAATATGAGAATAATATTACTTGGACCTCCAGGTGCTGGTAAAGGTACTCAGGCGGCAGGAATAGTAGAAAAATACAATATACCTCATATATCAACAGGAGATATATTCAGAAAGAATATAAAAGAGGGAACAGAACTTGGAAAAAAAGCTAAAGAATACATGGACCAAGGTTTATTAGTACCAGATGAGTTAACTGTAGGTTTAGTTACTGATAGAATATCTCAAGAAGACTGTAAAAATGGATTTATGTTAGATGGATTTCCAAGAAATGTAGCACAAGGTGAGCATTTAGATGTATTCTTAAAAAATGCTGGTATAGTACTAGATAAAGTTGTCAATATTGAAGTTGATAAGAGTATATTAGTATCTAGAGCAGTTGGTAGAAGAATATGCAAGTCTTGTGGAGCTACTTATCATGTTGAGTTTAATCCTCCTAAAGTAAAAGGTGTATGTGATGTATGCCAAGGAGAATTATATCAAAGAGCTGATGATAATGAAGAAACTGTATCTAAGAGAATACAAGTTTATCTAGATGAAACTAAGCCTTTAGTAGATTATTATAACAAACAAGGTATAATAGCTGATATAAAAGGTGACCAAGCAATAGATAAAGTATTTGAAGATATTGTTGCTGCTTTAGGAAGTGGAAAATAAATGATTATCTTGAAATCAAAGAAAGAAATAGAACTTTTAAGAGAAGCAGGCAAAATTGTTGCTGATACTCATGAAGTTTTAAGAAATGCTATTTCTCCGGGAATATCTACTTTAGAATTAGATAAAATAGCTGAAGAGAATATAAGAAAATACAATGCTGAACCATCTTTTAAAGGATATGGAGGTTTTCCAGGAAGTATATGTGCTTCTATCAATAGAGAAGTTGTACATGGAATTCCAGGTGAGACTCTATTAAAAGAAGGAGACATTGTAAGCTTAGATATAGGAGCCTATTATAAAGGATATCATGGTGATTCTGCGAAAACTCATGGAGTAGGCATGATATCTGAAGAAGATAGGAAATTAATAGAAGTAACTAGAGAAAGCTTCTATGAAGGAATAAAATTTGCTAAATTAGGATATAGACTTTCAGATATCTCACACGCAGTACAAACACACGTTGAGAAACATGGTTTCTCAGTAGTTAGGGATTTGGTAGGACATGGAGTTGGAGCAAATCTTCATGAAGATCCACAGGTACCTAATTATGGACTCCCAGGAAAAGGACCAAGACTTAGAGAAGGAATGGTTATTGCTATAGAGCCAATGGTTAATGCAGGTCGTTATCATGTAAAGACTCTATCAGATGGGTGGACGACTGTTACAATAGATGGAAAAAAATCAGCTCATTATGAGCATACGATAGCAATTACTGAACATGAACCTTTGATATTGACAAAGTTGTAAATTAAGAAGTAGGTGAAAAAAGTGCTATCAGATAATTTAAGTATAGGTCAAGTTGTTAAGGTTTCATTAGGTCGAGATCAAGGAAATTTATTTTTCGTAGTCAAGATAATTAATAATGAATATGTATTAATAGCTGATGGAAAGAAAAGAAAACTTGACAAACCTAAGTTAAAGAAAGTTAAGCACTTAAAAAAATATAATTTTATTAATGATGAAGTTAGAAAAAGAGTAGTATCTGGACAAGAGATTACAGATTCTTTTTTAAGAGCTGAACTTACTAAGTTAAATTAGACAATTTAACTTATTGAAATGGAGGGCTGGTTAGTTAATGGCCAAAAAAGATGTTATAGAATTAGAAGGTACAGTTTCAGAAGCTTTACCTAATGCTATGTTTAAAGTTAAATTAGAAAATGGACATGAGATATTATGCCACATTTCTGGAAAGCTAAGAATGAACTTCATAAGAATTCTTGAAGGTGATAAGGTGAATGTTGAACTTTCTCCATATGACCTTACAAGAGGAAGAATCACTTGGCGTAAGAAGTAGACTATCTTGATATTTAGTCTAAGGAGGGATTAATAATGAAAGTTAGACCATCAGTAAAACCAATATGTGAAAAATGCAAAGTAATAAAAAGAAAAGGAAAAGTAATGGTTATCTGTGAAAATCCAAAGCATAAGCAAAAACAAGGATAAGAAATTATTACTAGTATTTTGTTAAATTTTATAGTATAATACTATATTGTGATGTTAACAAAAGAACGTTAAAATCGTTGAACAATCTGACGTAGGATTGATATATGATATGAAGTTTTAAACACTAAAAACTATGTGTAGGAGGTGCGATCATGGCAAGAATAGCTGGGGTAGATTTACCTAGAGAAAAAAGAGCGGAGATAGGCTTAACTTATATATATGGTATAGGTAAAGCAACTGCTAACGAAATATTAGCTAAAGCTGAGATAAATCCAGATACAAGAATAAAAGATTTATCAGAAGATCAAGTTAATGAGTTAAGAAAAGTTATAGATGACGATTTCTTAGTTGAAGGTGACTTAAGAAGAGAAATTGCTTTAAACATAAAGAGATTAAGAGATATAAAATGTTATAGAGGAATTAGACATGGTAAAGGTCTTCCATTAAGAGGACAAAGAACTAAAACTAATGCTAGAACTAGAAAAGGTCCTAGAAAAACAGTATCTCGTAAAAAGAAAAAATAATTAAATAATAATTAGATGAAGGAGGGAAAAGGAAAATGGCTAAACCAAAAAAGAAAGTTACACGTGTTAGAAGAAGAGAACGTAAAAATATAGAACGTGGTCATGCTCATATACAGTCAACTTTCAACAATACAATAATAACTTTAACTGACGTTCATGGAAATGCTATATCTTGGGCAAGTTCAGGACAATTAGGATTCAAAGGATCAAGAAAATCAACTCCATTTGCATCTCAAATGGCTGCTGAAACAGCTGCAAAAGCTGCGATGGAACACGGATTAAAAAGTGTTGAGGTATTCGTAAAGGGGCCAGGTTCAGGAAGAGAAGCTGCTATAAGAGCTTTACAAGCAACTGGACTAGAAGTAACTATGATAAAAGACGTTACTCCAATCCCACATAACGGATGTAGACCACCAAAGAGAAGAAGAGTGTAATTAATAAGAGTACAAATAGGAGGTGTAGATAAATGGCAAGATATACAGGTGCATCATGTAGACAATGCCGTAGAGAGGGAATGAAATTATTCCTTAAAGGTGATAGATGTTATACAGATAAATGTGCTATAGTTAAAAGAAACTATGCTCCAGGTCAACATGGCCAAGGGAGAAAGAAAGTTTCTAACTATGGATTACAATTAAGAGAAAAACAAAAAGTTAAAAGAATATATGGAGTTTTAGAAACTCAATTTAGAAATTTATACGAACGTGCTGAGAACATGCCTGGAAAATCAGGTGAGAACTTATTAAGTTTATTAGAGAGAAGATTAGACAATGTAGTTTACAGAATGGGACTAGCATCTTCTAGAAAAGAAGCTAGACAATTAGTAACTCATGGTCATTTCACTTTAAATGGAAATAAAGTAGATATAGCTTCATTAACAGTTAAAGTTGGAGATGTGATAGAAGTTAAAGAAAAATCAAGATCTTCTGCAAAATTCAAAAATTTAGTAGAAGTTAACTCAAGAATAGCTCCTAAATGGTTAGAAGCTAATGTAGAAGGAATGACAGCAAAAGTAGTTGGTGTTCCAACAAGAGAAGATATAGATCTTGAAATAGCAGAGCACTTAATCATAGAACTTTACTCTAAATAATAAGCACACTTTTAAAAATTATTTTAAAATTTTGTTTACCCTCAGTGGATTACTGAATTTTAAGGAGGGTTTTGTCCATGATAGAAATAGAAAAGCCAAAAGTAGATATAGTTGAGCTTAGCGAAGACTATAGATATGGTAAGTTTGTTATAGAACCTCTAGAAAGAGGATATGGAATAACTATAGGTAACGCACTAAGAAGAATATTATTATCATCTTTACCAGGTGTAGCTGTAAATGCTATAAAAATAGATGGAGTTCTTCATGAATTCTCTACAATACCTGGTGTTAAAGAAGATGTTACAGAGATAATATTAACTTTAAAAGAGCTTTCAGCAACTATAGATGGTGAAGGAAGTAGAACACTTAAAATAGAGGCTCAAGGACCATGCTCTATCACAGGTTCAGATATAATCTGTCCTCCAGATGTTGAAATATTAAGCAAAGACTTAGCAATAGCTACATTAGATGATAATGCCAAGTTTAATATGGAAATATTTGTAGATAAAGGTAGAGGTTATGTTTCTGCTGAAGAAAATAAAACAGAGAATGTTCCAATAGGTGTTTTACCTGTGGATTCAATATATACTCCTGTTGAGAAAGTTAGTTATCATGTAGAAAACACAAGAGTTGGTCAAAAAACAGATTATGATAAATTAGTACTAGAAGTTTGGACTAATGGTAGTATAAACCCTCAAGAAGGTATATCATTAGCTGCAAAAGTATTAGTTGAGCATTTAAATCTATTTATAGACTTAACTGAACATGTAAGTAGTGTTGAAATCATGGTAGAAAAAGAAGAAGATCAAAAAGAAAAAGTTCTTGAAATGACTATAGAAGAATTAGATTTATCAGTTAGATCATACAACTGTTTAAAGAGAGCGGGAATTAATACAGTTGAAGAATTAGCTAATAAGTCTGAAGACGATATGATGAAGGTTAGAAACCTAGGTAAAAAGTCATTAGAAGAGGTAATACAAAAACTAGAGGAACTTGGGCTAGGTTTAAAACCAAGTGAAGAATAGCGAGCAAAGGAGGGATAAGAATGGCTAAGTACCGTAAATTAGGACGTGAAACAGCTCACAGAAACCTTATGTTAAGAAACTTAGTAACTTGTTTACTAAGAAGTGGAAGAATAGAAACTACAGTAACTAGAGCTAAAGAAACTCGTAGAATGGCTGAAAAGATGATAACTCTTGCTAAAAGAGGAGATCTTCATGCTAGAAGACAAGTTTTAGCTTATGTTATGGATGAAACAGTAGTTAATAACTTATTCACAGATTTAGCTCCAAAATATGCTGAGAGAAATGGTGGATACACTAGAATAATAAAAATAGGGCCAAGAAAAGGCGATGCTGCTGAAATGGCTTTTATAGAATTAGTATAGTAAGGAAAGGATTAGGCTTGATGGCTTAATCTTTTTTTTATTTTTTTGACTAAGGTGTGATATAATAATGTGTAAAATGATTTTTATAAGTTATTGCTTACTAAAAGGAGTATGAATTAATGGATAATATAATAAAAGTAAACAATATTTCATTTGAGTATATTACAGATGAAGCAAAACTTAAAGCAATAGATAATTTAAGCTTGGATGTTAAAAAGGGAGAATTTGTTGCGATAATAGGACATAATGGTTCTGGTAAGTCTACTTTATCTAAAAACTTAAATGCTATTCTTATGCCTACAGAAGGAAATATTCTCATTGATGGAATGGATACCAAAGAAGAAGAAAGATTATGGGATATAAGACAAACAGCAGGCATGGTATTTCAAAACCCAGATAATCAAATTGTTGCCACAATAGTAGAGGAAGATGTAGCTTTTGGTCCTGAAAACTTAGGCATAGAGCCAAAAGAGATAAGACGTATTGTAGAAGAGTCTTTAAAAAGTGTAGGTATGTATGATTTAAGAGGTAGACAACCACATTTGTTATCAGGTGGTCAAAAACAGAGGGTTGCAATAGCAGGTATAATTGCAATGAGGCCTAAGTGTATAATATTTGATGAAGCAACAGCGATGTTAGACCCATCTGGAAGAAAAGAAGTTATGAAAACAATAAAAAGACTTAATAAAGAAGAAAATATAACTGTTTTACATATAACGCACTTTATGGAAGAAGCTGTAGAAGCTGATAGAGTTGTCGTTATGGAGAAAGGTAAGAAACTTTTAGAAGGGACTCCTAAAGAAGTATTTAGTAAAATAGATATGTTAAAGGAAATCGGTTTAGATGTGCCTTGTATGACAGAGTTGTCTAGTTTATTAATAGAAGAAGGTATAAATATTAGTAGTGATATATTAACTGTGGATGAGATGGTGATGGAATTATGTCAATTATAGTAAAGAACTTAACACATATATATAATGAAGGGATGCCTTTTGCAAGTAAGGCACTTGATGATGTATCTTTTGAAATTAAAGATAGAGATTTTGTTGGACTTATAGGTCATACAGGTTCAGGAAAGTCTACATTGATACAACATTTAAATGGACTATTAAAGCCTTCCTCAGGAGAGATTTTTATAAATGATTTTAATATAACAGATAAGAATTTAAACCTAACTGAGATAAGGAAAAGAGTAGGTGTTGTATTTCAATATCCAGAATATCAATTATTTGAAGAAACAATTGATAAAGATATAGCTTTTGGACCCGCTAATTTAGGTCTAGAAGAGGCTGAAATACATAATAGGGTAAAAGCATCGATGGAAGCCGTAGGACTTGACTATGAGGAATTTAAAGATAAATCTCCATTTGAATTATCAGGAGGACAAAAACGTAGAGTTGCAATAGCTGGAGTTATAGCAATGAATCCAGAAGTACTTATATTAGATGAGCCAACTGCGGGTCTTGACCCTGGTGGAAGAGATGAAATTTTCAATTTAATAAAAAACTTACATGAAAAAAACAATATGACTATAATATTGTCATCACATAGTATGGATGATATGGCAAAGTTGGCACAAACTTTAATTGTTATGAATCATGGAAAAATAGAATTTATGGGTACTCCTAGAGATGTATTTAAATCAAATGCTATTAAATTAAAAGAAATTGGTTTAGATATTCCACAGGTTTTAGAACTTGCATTGAAATTAAGAGAACAAGGTTTTGACATTAGTGAAGACATATTGACTTTAGAAGAAGCAAAACAGGAAATATTAAGAGTTGTGAGAGGGCGAGGATTATGTTAAAAGATATAACTATAGGGCAATACTACCCAACAAGTTCTGCTATTCATAAATTAGATCCAAGGATAAAACTTGTAGCAACAATTGTATTTATGGTATCTATATTTGTAGTAAATAAATTTTGGCCTTATATGATAGTTTTATTATGTTTATTAGGTATGATAAAGTTAGCTAATATACCAGTTAAGTATATTGTTAAGGGTGTAAAGCCTCTTAAGTGGATTATTTTATTTACATTTATTATAAATATTTTTTTCTTACCAGGTGATGAGATATGGTCATTTGGATTTTTAACGATAACAAGTCAAGGTTTGAGACAAGCAATTTTTATGGCAATAAGACTTATATTTTTAGTAATTGGGACATCATTACTTACTTTAACAACTTCACCAATAGAATTGACAGATGGTATAGAGAGATTATTGAATCCCTTTAAGAAAATTGGTTTACCAGTTCATGAGCTTGCAATGATGATGACAATTGCTTTGCGCTTTATTCCGACATTATTGGACGAAACAGATAAAATAATGAAAGCTCAGATGTCTAGAGGTGCAGACTTTGAAAGTAAAAATCTTATAAATAGAGCTAAAAATCTAGTACCTCTTTTAGTTCCACTATTTGTTAGTGCATTTAGAAGAGCAGATGAATTAGCTATGGCTATGGAAGCTAGATGTTATAGAGGTGGGCACAATAGAACAAAAATGAGGGAGTCTGTTATAGTAAAAGCAGATTATATAGCATGTGTGTTTCAAGTTATTTATTTAGGATTAATCATAGCTACTAGATTTATAGCGATTTAATAGAAGCATATATAGATGAGGTAAAATATGAGAAATATAAAGATTACAATCCAATATGATGGTAGAAATTATTGTGGATGGCAGAAGCAACCAGATTCTCTAGGGATACAAGGTACAATTGAAAAGGCTATATATGAGATAACGAATGAAGAAGTTAAACTTATAGGGTCAGGTAGAACTGATTCAGGAGTTCATGCTCTTGCACAAACTGCAAATTTTAAAATTAGTTCAAGTATAAGTATAGAAAGTATACCAATGGCACTAAATGCTAAATTACCAAAAGATATATCAGTTATAGAAGCATGTGAAGTTAATGATGATTTTCATTCAAGATACAGTGCAAAAGGAAAAACATATAAATATTTAATATATAACAGTAAGTTTAGACATCCAATACTTAACAACATATCATATCAAGTAAAGTACGAACTTGATTTTGATAAAATGTGTATAGAATCAAAAAGCCTATTGGGTACACATGATTTTAAAGGTTTTATGAGTTCTGGTTCATCTGTAAAAGATACAATACGAACAATATATGATATAAATATAAAAAAAACAGATGATTTAATTACTTTAGAAATTAGTGGAGATGGGTTCTTATATAATATGGTGAGAATTATTGTTGGAACACTTGTTGATGTAGGTCGTGGTAGAATTAATGAATCATTTTTAGATATAATAGAATCCAAAAACAGATCAAGATGTGGACATACAGCTCCAGCACAAGGATTATTTCTTAAAAAAGTTCATTATTAACTTGACACACCAGGCTACATGTATTAAAATATATGAGAATGTGTTAATAAGTCCACTTGCCCCGGACTTGACATAAACGGTAAAAAATTTTTATGAAAAGTAGTTAAGGAGGGACAGTTATGAAAAGTTATATAGCTAAGCCAGCTGATGTACAAAGAAAATGGTACTTAGTTGATGCTGAAGGAAAAACATTAGGTCGTATAGCAACAGAAATTGCGACAGTATTGAGAGGTAAACATAAACCAACATTTACTCCTCACGTTGATGGTGGAGATTTTGTTGTTGTAGTAAATGCAGAAAAAGTAGTTTTAAGTGGAAAAAAATTAGATCAAAAATATTACAGATACCACACTGGTTATGTAGGTGGATTAAAAGAAATATCTTATAGAGATATGATGGATAAAAAACCAGAAGAAGTTATAGCACATGCTGTAAATGGTATGTTACCTAAAAACAAATTAAGAAGTAGAATGATGACTAGATTAAGAGTATTTGCAGGTGCTGAACACACTCATGCAGCTCAAAATCCAGAAGTTTTAAACTTTAAATAAGATTAATAGGTGAAAGGAGGAGTTTATAATGGCTAACGTTCAATATTATGGAACTGGAAGAAGAAAAAGTTCTGTTGCTAGAGTAAGACTAGTTGCAGGTGAAGGAAATATATTAGTAAATGGAAGAGCATTAGAAAATTATTTTAACTATGAAACATTAATAAGAGATGTTAAACAACCATTAGTTTTAACTGGTAATGAAAATAAATATGATGTTATAGTAAAAGTTGAAGGTGGAGGATTCACTGGACAAGCTGGAGCTATAAGACATGGTATATCTAGAGCTTTATTAAAAGCTGATTTAGATTTAAGACCTGCTTTAAAGAAAGAAGGTTTCTTAACTAGAGATGCAAGAATGAAGGAAAGAAAGAAATACGGATTAAAAGCAGCAAGAAGAGCTCCACAATTCTCAAAAAGATAATTATTTATTTTTTTGGAAAAGCAAAATCCTTTATTTTCTGCCATTTGGAAAATATGGGAGCATGTTAAAATGTTGGGTTTAAGTTAATTATTGATATACAATAAAATAATAAGATATCTTATTAGGATGTTTTTCAATAGAAAAACATCCTTTTTATTGTTTTAATTGTCTAATAAAAAATTACATGTTAAAGTTATTGGAATAATAGTTCTATTGAGAAATTAATAAAGAAAGTTACAGTAAATATAATTAAAAATTTTACATTTTATAAGCAATAGAATTTAGGTTATTCAATAATATAATTC
>NZ_JAGWCU010000029.1:0-47805 GCF_020657755.1 Clostridioides sp. ZZV15-6388
AACTTAATTATACCTTAATTGGATATATTTATCTATTTTGTTTGTTTATTGTTGTTATTTTTTCACAAGTGTTGGTATTTCAATAATTTATTAAGTTTAGTTTTGTTGTTTATGTTTTATTATGCTTAATTTAAATTTATTCTATTCTTTATTTTCGGTGGCAAGATGGTGGCAAGTTTGGTTTTGCCACCATTTATTTTTATTTGTAATAAATATAGTTCATTAATATAAATTTATTGAAAAATATGGAAATAAGTCTTGTTTTTGCCGGTTCGGCATGTTATAATATAAATATAGAGAGGAGGTGAAAAAGAAAATGAGTAGAATAGAAAGAAGAAAAAAAGATAGAGAAAACAAACTCGCCAAAGTTAAAACTGCTCTCTCTATCTTACCTATTTTAATAAATTTAATTGATAAACTAATTAAATTATTAAAAGACTTATAGTTTTGTAAGCTAGGAAGAATTTAATCTTCTTCCTAGTGACTTCTTTCTAAATATTATAACACATTTTCTATAAAATATGAGTGATAAAGTTTATAAAATCTGTATTATCATAGTTGCTATAACTATAGTAATAGACATAATACTTTTATTCTTACATTTTAATATTAGCAACATAATAGGACTAATAGTAAGCATTTTATTGTTAATATTTGTTAAATTACAATATAAAAAAGGAGGAAAATAGTTTGGAACAAAAAGAATCTAAAATAGTTTACAGTAAAGGCGGTTCAGGTACTTATTCAGCTAAAATTTCTTTACCTTTAAGCCAACTTGAAAAAATGGGATTTACAAGGGAAAAACGTAATGCAGTAGTTATTTTTAAGGAAGATGAGATTATAATAAAAAAAGCTTATGAGAAATAAATTTGAAATAAGTGGGTGTATAATGTAAACATCCACTTATTTTTATTATATTTTGTATTTTATGTTAATAGGTTTTATAAATTTATTGAAAAATATGGATAAAAGTGTTGCACATTACGCCCCGTAATATTATAATATATTTATAGACAAGGAGGTGAGAAAGTAAATAACTAAGAAAGGAGGACAAAGAGAGTGGGGAGATTAGAAAGAGTCAAAAATAAAAGAGAAAACAAATTTAATAAAATTAAAAATGTTTTCTCTTTCACATTAGTTTTAATTAATCTAGTACTCGCAATACTTAGATTGATTAAAGAATTATAAGTTTTAAGCCTAGAAGGAAAAACCCTTCCTTCTAGGTGACTTCTTTCTAATATTATAACATACTTTCTAAAATAACATGGGTAGAAAATTTTACAAAATATGTATTGCTGTTGTTTTAATAACTATAGTGTTCGACGTAATACTCTTAATAAAAAGTTTTGATATATGGAATATAATTGGATTATTAATAAGTATCTCACTATTAGTTTACTTTACAAAAGAATTAAAAAAGGATGGGAATTAAATGGAGCAAAGAGAATTAAATATAAGTTTTCATAAGAGTGGAAATGGCTATACTACTACTAGATTATCTTTACCTATCAATTGGGTTAAAGAACTGGGTATCTCTCAAGATGAAAGAAAAGTTATAGTTACACTTGAAGGTGGAAAAATAATTATTGAAAAAGCTGAAAATGAATAAAAAAAGAGGTAGTAACTATTTCCAGTTACTACCTCCTAATCAGTTTACTTGTTTATAAAATCTAATGCCTTATAAAGAGTGTCAAATCTATCATTACCTTTTATCAGGGTATAATTTTCTTTAGTCATGGAACCTATCTTCTCACATGCTCCACCACCTACAACATATAAATTTTCTGTCTGACCTGGCATGTAATCTTTTATATCACATATTAGTATTTTCCCATCATTATATCCCCAACCAACCACAGTTGCAGGGATTTTATCAACTGCTCCATCATAAACGATTGTATGTTTGTACATGATTTTTCCCTCACCATTCTCTTTGTTATCTATTATCTTATTTAAAATACCTTCTGCTATTAATTTAGCAACTATATCTTTATGTCTAATATAATAATCTGTATCTGCTTTACTATCTACGAAGCACACTTCTATTAATATTGCAGGAGCTTTTGTATGACTAAGCCAGTAAAGACCTCTTACATCCGATTTTGCACCTCTATTTTTAAATATTGTTGCTAGTTTTTTGTTGACTCTTTCAGCGTATACCTTACCATTGTTAGTTTTGTATATTGTCTCTGTACCCATAGGATTTAGAGTTGTTTTATTTGCGTTGAAATGGATTTGTACTGCTAAGTCTACATTTTGCCTATTGGCAATTTCACATTGTTCTGCTAAATAGTTATTAGATTTATCTACTTTTCCAGTATACACAATAGCTCCACCTTGTTTCAACCATTTAACAATTAAATCAGTTAGTATTCTGTTTTCTTTTCCTTCATCTATATAACCAACTGCCCCTGTTCCTTTTCCTGTTAGTGTATGTCCTGGCATTATTGCTACTTTCATCATTTATCACCTTCTTTCTGTAGCATCACCTTTATATCTGTTACATCTTCCTTTATTTCCTCTACATCAGTTTTCATTGCTCCCATTTCAACAAGTATATTTTTATTGATTTCTTGTTGTTGTGTCGATAGTTCAATAAAGTTTTCTACTGTCTTTTTATACATGTCCCTATCTTCTTTTTTCTCCTGCATAGTATTTTTGAATAGTAAAGCACATAAGATTCCTATTGCTCCTAAACTACTTAATTCTGTTAATAATTGTTCCATGATGACCTCCTACTAAAATTGATATAAAAAAAGAACCTTTGTGTTTTAGATAATAGGTTCTTTTGGTACTTCTTCTTTATTTATCATGTTTGTTAATTCTGTGTATTCATTCTCTTTAATTCTGCTTAATGCATAGAATACATCCAATTTAGTCTGCAATTCTTCTTTAGTTTCATAATTTTTTTGTTCAATCATTCTTTTTAAAATATTATACATGTTGTTCCCTCCATTTTTATAATTTTATAACACATTATTTGTGTTAAGTTCTAAAATAGCAATTCTATAAGCATTATCTACTAATAAACTATCTTGCTGTTTTTGATTTTCTATTAAAATTGTAATTTTATCCACATCTATTTCTTCTATACTTGGCTCTGATTTAGGTGGATTATTTTGTAGTTCTAGCCACTCATTATAAACCTGTTCTCCTGTTTTAATTAGTTCTCCATCTTTTATCACTGGAGTAAATAATTTTTTATCATCTGTAATAAAATAATTATCTATATTATTTAAATCATTTTCAAAGCCATACTCTATTAAAATATCTTTTTTTTCTTTTAAATTTAACATACATTTTTTCCTTTCTTATTCAATAAAATAAGTTCCATAACTATATATATCTGCATTACTTCCTAATTGCGTAATTTGAAGGTATCCATTTGCAAAATTAAAATACATAAAGCCTTGAACTAATTGATTATTTTGGGTTGTAAATATTGGAAAAACATAGAAAATCTTAGGTGTAAATCCATCAGGAAGTTTCAATAATGCAGTACTATCTGTAATTATTCCACCAGTTATACGCATATGAAAACTAACTTGATTTCCATTTTTACTTATTATAAACCCATCGTTGTCTGAAACAGTTCTCTTCCATCCATTCAATAATTTGTTAGATAAATCTATGATTATATTTTTAGACTGCATATTATTTATATTTTTTATAGTATCTCTAATGACTTCTATATGGCTACCTAAATTTTGTGTACTTTCAAAACTAATGTCTGGTATCACAATACCTGTGTTGCAAATAAATTTAGTTTGATTATTATATTGTTCTAAATTTAGTGATGTTAATTCAATTTCTTGTGGTTTTGCAAGTTGATAGATGATAGTTATTGGATTATTTTTTATCCATTCACTAAACCCATTTCCATCTTGTGTAGTAAGTTTACTTTTTAATATTTTAAATGCTATATCACCACTACCAGTAGTTGAGCATCCCTCTATGTCATTATTGTTAAAATCATTTCTACTTTTTCCATTTAAATTATTACATAAAACATATGCTGTGTCTAAACTATCTACAACAGCTTGAGGAGTTAATGTTCCCATAAATTGCAGAGTATTATCATATACATGTGATAAATTAAGATTTCCAATATCAGTATAAGTATGTTCCTCACATCTTTTTATTAAGTAATATTTATTATTTTTATAAACTATTTCATCTTTTACTCCATTTGGTAAACTTCTTAATGTATATGGAATTGTCTTTTTATCATATTTATTTCCTTTAGTTATAATTGTTTTATTCCCATTATCATGTAAATCTTTTATTATAGTAACTCTTAGATACTTTGCATTTTTAGGGCTTCTAGCAATATAAAAAATATCTTTATCTCCTATTATTCTTTCGTTTAATGATGCTGGTATGAAACTTTTATTTATATCATACCAACAAATATTTCTACTACAATTATAAAAAGTATACTCTGTATCTGGTTCTATTTCTATATAGTCTAGGGTATATTTATGATTACTAGCTTCAGAAATAAGTTCCTCTCCATTAAGATATTGTAAAATATAATTATCTTTAAAGTCAGCATTCTTATTAAAGATATTAATTTCACTATATTGATAACTTAAAAGTTCTATTTTATCTCTTTGCCCAACACTTAATAGTTCGTTAGAGTAATCTATGTTAATATCTGTATAATCTCCTTCTAATATGGTAATTTTCAAACTTACTTCATAACCAGATGCAAGTGTATCATTATCTAAAACACTCCTTAAAACAATATTACAATCACTTAAGTCTGATATTGTTGTAAATGTATATCTGAATTTACCAATTACGCCTCCTAATATGGCTATATTTGTCAGATTAGGAATAAATACTGAATTTTCTTCACCTAAACTATGAATATATATTCCACTTGTACTAGGTAAAGTGTTTTTATCAACATCAACTATTATTGTATATATAGTATCTGGTTTATACAAAGTATAATTGGTTGTAAAAAAATTAGAATATCTTATATCATTTTCTGTTATTATATTTATTTTTCCATCTACAAAAGTCGATTTCCATAAAGAAAAATCTGAACTAGTTTTTCCCCATAAATCACTTAATGTCTTCCCTTGTATATTAAATTTAGTACAATAACCCTTTTTACTATTTTCTATTATATATTCTCCTGTTGATATGTTATGATTTATATTTTCTATCTCTTTCAGGTTTTCTATCTCTTCAAGTCTTTTATCTGTATTATTTGGTGTATGTTTTAGTTTTTTTATAATATCTTTATTTTTCAAATTATCACCTCTTTAAAGTGTTTAGAGAACTGCATATTAATGTAGTTCTCTATTTCTTCCAATAAAAAAAGAACTACGCTATATAGTTCTCACCTATTATTTGCTTATACTCTGTTTCTGTTATTTTATTTTTACCTACTGAATTTTTGACCATCTCTTTAGTCCACATTTTATTATCATAGTAGTATTTTATTTTTTCAAATCCTAACATTATATTAATCCTCCCATCATTAGTGCATAGTTTATATTAGCATTTTCCTGTTCTAATTCTTTAATCTTCTTTAATGCTTCCTGCTCTGGTGTTAAAGGTATTTCCACATACTCATATGTAATCTCTTTTGTTGCCTTGTCTACATACATAATAGATGTAAACCCTTCCCTTTGTTCTGCTTCTACTACTTCATCAACTAATATTCCATTTAATTCCAACTCTTGAGCTGATTTATTTAGACCATGTACTTTGTCAAAAGGCATGTTATGAATTAAATTTACCTTATATATATTTTCCTCTTTGTGTTCTAGTCCTGTTAAATATTTTTGCATTTTATTTCCTCCTAATTTTTAATTATAATAAGCTACTTTTTGTAATACATGTGTATTTTTCAATTTACTTATAGTATTAAGATTATAAGTTATAACAATATTATTAGATGAATCTAATAATATTGATTTAATTGAGTTAGTAAAAGATGTTGATTTCCATATTTCAGTGCCATTAGAGGCTATTTTTCTTATTGTCCTATCAGATCCACCACTATAAATATTAAACTCTGAATCTACACATACAGAGTTTACAGAATCAGTGTGACCTGAAAACTTCCATATCTCAACACCATTAGAAGATATTTTTCTTACTGTTTTATCATTACTAGCACTATAGACATTATATTTAGAATCTACACATACAGAGTTTATAGAATCAGTATGACCTATAAATTTCCATATTTCAATACCATCAGAAGATATTTTTCTTACTGTTTTGTCATTGCTACCACTATAGACATTATCATGTAAATCAACTGTAACTACAGTAATATAATCAGTATGTCCTGTAAATGTCCAGAGTGAATTCATAAATGTATCATCTCTTTCTAGAGATGTCTTGATAATAGTATTATCATAACTACCACTTACTAAATTATTACTATTATCAATTACTAGGCTAATAATAACATCTGAATGTAAAGAGAGTTCATTAGAAACATTATTAGGATCAGCTAAAAACATTAGCTCGCTGATGCCTCCACAGTACACTAAACCTTCATTATTAGTACATACTGAATATATACCTAAACTAAATGGAAAATTATATTTCCAAATAAGATCACCTGAAGGTGATGTTTTAATTACTGTGTTATCAAATCCATCACAATTTATTATATTATCATTGGAATCCATACATGTTGACATAATCATGTCAACATCAAGATTAGTTGTCCATATATTATCGGGATAAGGATATACTTCTTCTACAAGAGTTGCTAATTTAGTTACCTTATGTATTTCATTTTGCTTATCTTTTGTGATTAAAACACCATAATTTTGTTGTAATCTTCTTATAGTTTTATCATTACTTCCACTATAAACATTGTTGTTAGAATCCACACATGTACTTTTAACAAAGTCTGTATGTCCTGCAAATTTCCATATTTCAGTACCATCAATAGATATTTTTCTTAAGGTTTTATCATTACTACAGCTATAAATATTATTTTGGTAATCTACATATACAAATTGTATTACATTAGTATGTCCAGTAAATTTCCATATTTCAATTCCATTAGAAGATATTTTTCTTACAGTCTTATCTTCACTAGCAGTATAAGTATTATTATTAGAATCAGTGCATACAGAATATACTGTATTAATATGTCCTGTAAATTTCCATATTTCTACTCCATTGCCTGAAATTTTTCTTACAGTTCTATCACTACTTCCACTAATAATATTGTCTTCAGATCCTGCAAATACGGACTGTACAACGTCTGTATGACCTGTAAACTTCCATATTTCCACTCCATTATTTGATATTTTTCTTACAGTTTTATCTTGACTTCCACTATAAATATTATTGTTAGAATCTATAGAGATAGACATAACACTACTAGAATGACCCATGAATTTCCATATTTCAATGCCATCAGAAGATATTTTTCTTATAGTTTTATCATAACTTCCACTAATTATATTACTATCAGAATCAGTGCATACACTTTTAACCCAGTCAGTATGATCTGAGAATTTCCATATTTCCTCTCCGCCTGAAGATATTTTTCTTACAGTTTTATCATAGCTTCCACTAATTATATTGTCATTAGAATCTATACATACAGAAAAGGTTTCGCTTTCATGTCCTGTAAAACTCCAAACTTCTTCAACATCTTCAGGCATATCTGGCATTTGTTTTATACTACTAATATTACTTGCCATAGTTTGAAATGTATCACTACTATTAGTTGGTACTTTTTTGTCAGTAATAGCAGTAGCGATTAATTCTTTTCCATTACTGACAGATTGAAAAAGCTCCCCCAAAGCACCTTCCACAGTACTACTTTCAAAATTATTAGCTGTATCATCTATAGTTATTTTATTAGCTGTTACAACGTTTATAGCAGAATTTCCATTTACAACTATACATTCACAGTTAACATTAGATTCATTAAAAAGTTCTATTTTATTATCATCGATTATTTTATACGATACTAATATAGATTCATTTGTAGTAGTATCTATTACATTTACAAGTATCTTTCTTGTTACAAGATTGTGCTCGACTAAAGTTTTATAATTATCTTCTTCTAAAGTCCAATCATCTTGAACTATAAGCTTAGATATAGCTACATTAGTACCCCCTTGAATAAGTTTATCTAAATCTTCCTTGCTTGCTTTCTTACTAAGTTCTAGGTTAATATTGTCTTGTTCATTATTTAATTTATTAATATTCTTTACTACATCTTCATTTAACAATTAATCACCTTCTTTTCTATAAATAAATCATTTCACAATACCTATATTTCAACTAAACTGCTTAATTGTGTAACTAATTGTTCCATAACTTTCCTCCTAATTTTTGATTATTTACTTTAAATATAAAAAAGATTAGACTGTTAATCTAATCCTTTAGATGTCTTATAAATATTAAATTGCTTGATACATTGAATAAGTAAAGTAACCATCTCCTTCTTGTGTGTATTTAGCTCCTCCTAAAGTTATAAATTTTTTATTTTCATCTTTAGCACCGTCTCCCCTGCCTGCTTCTATACTTGTGTTATATCCATGGTATACAACACCAAATCTACCAGTTCCACTGCTGTAACCATAACAATAAGTTACACCTACATAAGCATTATTAATAACTTGTGATGGGGGATTATCTGAGTTTTGTTCGTTTGTGATAACGCTAAAATAACTAGTATTTTTTAGCGTACTATGTATATTAGCTTTATAAGTTTGCAAAGTCCCGTTTTTATTAACTAATATGCTTTTAGCTGTATTGCTTTTAACTACTCTATTGAATGCAAATGGTGTGCTTGTTATTTTATTCATAGCTGTACTTGAGTTTGCCACTGCGTTCATAGCTGTACTTGAGTTTGCCACTGCGTTCATAGCTGTACTTGAGTTTATCACTGCGTTCATAGCTGTACTTGAGTTTATCACTGCGTTCATAGCTGTACTTGAGTTTGCCACTGCGTTCATAGCTGTACTTGAGTTTGCCACTGCGTTCATAGCTGTACTTGAGTTTATCACTGCGTTCATAGCTGTACTTGAGTTTGCCACTGCGTTCATAGCATGAGAATTAGTTGTAATAGAATTTATACTTAGTGTGTTTTCTATAATCACTCTCATGATTGATAAATTATTTATTATATTATTTATTATATCAAGAATATATGTGCTATTTTCTACAGTTGAATTTTTATCATTTTCCATGATTTCATAATTTTCTTTTATTTCTGTTAATAATGGAAATGTCTGATTCTTGTAAGTAGTAGAGTTAATTGTAGGCTTTGCCCCCTCAATGTTGTTTTGTATTGTGGTTGTATAAATATTTATTGTAGTTAATAATGTTTTTAATCCTATTATTTTAGGAAAAATTTCTTTTGCTATATCTTCGTTTGTTAACATAATTTCTAGTGGTGTTTTATTATTGTTTAATAGTTTTACAGCTTCTAAGTTTTTTAAAAGTTCTATAACAGAATTTGCGTTAGTTGCAATTTGTTTCATTGCATCATTACTATTGATTATAGCCTCTCTAATTACATTATTTTTTAAAATCGCCTTTATAACCGTTGGTTCTACTGTAACTTTTAAAATGTATTGACCTAATAAATCCATAGCGTTTGGATTTGCCACAACTGCGTCCATGCTGGATTTACACATAGTTAAAGCTACTATCGCATTACTATTATTAAGTATTGCATTAGTAGCTTCTGTATTTGCTAATATTTCATCTATAGTTGTAAGACTTTCTAAATCAGTATTATTTAAACTAAAAGTAGAATTAAACCATAATCCTATAGTTGACTTTTCTTGTTCCCTTCTAACATATCTATCATACCCTGCTTTAAATTTTTCCTCTAATGAATTATAATGCTCTACAGTCATTCCTTTTACTACATTATCAGCATTTCCTAAACTAAATATATCTGTTCTATAAAAAGCATTTAATTGTTCCCCTAGCTTAGTACTTTTATCAAACAAGTTATCTATGTCTGTTTCTGAAAAAGCTGTATACACAACTTCTCTAATTCCTCTATCAGAAAATAAATATAAGCTATTTAAGTATAACTCTTCCCAAATTCTGTGATTACCCTCATACAAAATATAACTTTCAGAACCATTTAACTTTAAATCTTGTAAATAGTTTAAAAAGTTTAAAGGTTCTCCTTGAATATCACTATTTATTTTATAAACCTCTGCCCAACTCACTAAATCACCCCTTCATCTGTAACAGATTCTTCTATCTTTCCACTCTTAAAGTTAGTTATTGTTGTACTGATTAATATATCATTTACATATTTTTCTTTTGATATAGAACCATTTGTATTAAACTTTGTAATATACTTGATATTATTATCTAATACCTCTGTTATAGAGCCATTTGTATTAAATTTTGTCTCTTTATTTTTAAAAGTATCTAATTCAGAAAGTTTTTCTTTTTCTTCAGTTGTATAATCTTCTGTAGATAGTTCTTTTCCTTCAATTTTCTCAACATATATATCATGAGTATGTTCTAAATTAGCTTTTTTATCTAATCCATCTTTTAATAATCTTTTTGTCTCTATACTAGAATAAGAACTTTCAAGAGACTCTATATCATCATTAATAGTAAATTTTATAAGTTCAATAGCAGAACCACCATTAACTACTGTAACTTCAATATCTATAGCAACTTCATTAAATAGTACTATATTATTATCATCTATAATTTTGTAAGATGTAATCAAACTTTTCCTATTAAGTTTATCTATTGAAGAGACTAATATTTTTTGAGTAACAAGGTTATGTTCTACTGAAAGTTCAAATCCTCCATCAACTTCAATCCATTCAGATGTATCATATGATTTATTAAATGCTACATTTATTCCACCAGCAATAAGTTGCTCTATTTTTAAATCTAGTTTATTAAAATCATAAGTTAATCTCTCTTTTAAAGTGTCTTTTATCTGACCATCTGTTGTTTCTTTTGATTGTAATATTTCTCCTGCTGTATCTAAATTTTCTAATTCACTAAATCTATTTTCAAATTCAGTTATTTTGTTAGATACAGTTGTTGTCATATCTGTCTTAGCAGTATTTACTTCAACTATTTTGTTATCAACCTCATCTACTTTATCATCTACTTTTTTCTGCATATTAATTATAGATGTCTGCCTAGTTGACTCATTTAGTTCTCTAGTTCCCTCATTGCTTTCTCTAAGCTCTTCATTCTCTTCTCTTTTAATCTCTGAATTTTGTCTTATTATTTCATTCGCTTTTCTTGTTTCTTCATTTGTTTCCCTTGTTGTTTCACTAACTTTTCTAGCTTCCTCATTGGTATTTCTAGTTGTTTCACTAGTTTTTCTTATTTCTTCACTTGCTTTTCTAGCTTCTTCATTAGTATTTCTTGTTTCTTCACTAGTATTTCTTACTTCTTCACTTGCTTTTCTAGTGTTTTCATTACTTTTTCTTATTTCTTCATTTTCTTCTCTTGTTTCTTCATTACTTTTTCTAAGGTCTTCACTTTCTTCTCTTTTAGTTTCTGATTCTTGTCTAGCTACTTCATTAGTAACTCTTGTTTCTTCGCTACCATTTCTTATCTCTTCACTTGCTTTTCTAATATTTTCATTTGATTCTCTAGTTTCTTCACTAGCTTTTCTTATTTCCTCATTTGCTTTTCTAACAGTCTCATTGCCTTCTCTAGTTTCCTCATTAGTATTTCTAGTTTCTTCACTTGACCCTCTGACTATCTCATTTGTTTTTCTTATTTCTTCATTAGCTTCTCTTGTTATTTCACTTGTCTTTCTTATTTCTTCATTGGCTTCTCTTGTCGTTTCACTTGTCTTTCTTGTTTCTTCATTAGCTTCTCTAGTAACTTCCTGTGTTTTTCTTATTTCCTCATTCTCACATCTTTCAACTTCACTATATTTTCTCTGATTTTCGCTTTCAATCCTTACATTCTCATTACCAATTCTAACATTTTCAGAACTTATTCTAATTTCTTCATTAGATTTTCTTACATTTTCATTTTCTTGTCTTTCTTCTTCATAACTTAATACATTTAATATGTCCTTTATTATATCCCAGCTAGGCTCATCCTCTATTGCATTTCTATTTATACTTTTTTCAACTTTTATTATTGTAGAAAATGTAGTAACTACCTTATCATCTTTGTATAAAGTTATCTCAGAAATAACATCTCCTTCTTCTGAAAGCTCTATATGACTTAATTCAGTATAAACAGTTGAACCTTCTATAGTACAATTTTTCTGAGTAACTCTTCCACTTGGTAAATTAAAAAATGCTAATGCTGTATATCCAGTCAAATCAACATCTATAGAATCTTGTACTATTCTCATGTTATAAGATACATTATTATCATTTTGCTTATACCTTGCTATTTGATACATCTTTGTGTTGATGTCTACAATATAAATTCTATCTCTCAAGATTTATCACATCCTCTCTATGCATCTATTCCTCCCTTAAACTCTTCAACACTTTCCTTTAACCAATTGTAGCAAGCTTGAACTTGATTTACTCCACTTATATCTAGTGTATTTGTATCTAAATATAGGGCAAAATCATCTTCCTTCATCATATAATTCTTAACAATTATTGGTTGCTTATTATCTAATCTTCTTTGCTCGTCTTTATATCCAGCAATAAATACATTACATTTTTTTGCACCATAACTACTATTTATTGTTGTTATCCTCCAATAGTTAGCCGTTTGCCCCATTGCATTTGTTATATCCTTAGAAATTGCCATGTTGTTCTTCTCCTCCCATTATTGAAAAATATTCATGTTCTTTATCAATTCTACTTCCCTTTACACTAAAATCTACTTTCCCAGTATATCCAGATACTTTAAAATATCCATCCTGCTTTTCTACAACTTCAACTTTTCCATTAGAAGGGAATACAGCATATCTTGAAATAGCTTTAGCATAAGTACTGTCTAATTTAACTATAGTTCCTGTTTCTTCCACTTCTACATCAAATAAAATATCTTCTATTAATGTTTGTGGACTGTCAACTGGTGACATACCAAAAATAGTTCCATCAATTTCAATAGAACCTCCTTTTTTAGTCCCATCATCATAAAAAGCATGTCTTTCTCTTCCATCACAATAAATGGCAGCAGTTCCATCATTCCATGCTACAAAACCAGTTTCTTCACTTTTAGTATACAACCTTAAAGCTCCAGACATATCAAAAACTGCACTATCCCATCTAATTTCATCCTGATAAAAATAAACACTTGAGCTAGCAAATCTATTATAAATAGTTGTACTACCTATATAAAAATTTATTGAAGAACCATCTACAGCTACATAATGACTTCTATCATACTGGAATCTAATTGATTTACCTATGCCAACTCCATTTAATGCAGTAGCATCTATTGCACATTCAGCTCCATTACCTGAAAAAAGTAATATTCTTGGGTTTGATGAACTAGCCCCTATTTTGTCACATAAAATAGTACCTGTGTCTATATAATCAGCATTTATATATAATCTGCTTCCTCTTAAATATATTCCACAATTTCGATTCCCTGTTAATGCATCAAACACTGCTTGTTGGTCACTAGTTAAAACACTTTCATAGTTGTTTTTATCACCTATAGACAATTCATTAGCTCTTATATTAACTTTTCCATTACTATCTACTTGTAAAGTTATATAGCCATCATTATCTCTTACAGTTAAATTTCTACCATTTATAAATTGACCTTCTAAAGTACCAGTTTTTATATAACTAGCATTTAGATATAACTCATTCCCAACCATATATAGTCCCTTTGCAAGACCATTATTAGTTAATTTATTAAATATCTCAAGTTGAGTTATATTATCAATTTCTCCACCAATAATAGACTCTAGTGACTTACCTTTTAATGTAAATGTAGTTGCTCCTATATGAACATTTCCAAAACTGTCTATATTTAGAGTTGTTTCGCTATTTCCATCAACTACAACTAAATTCTTTGCTTCAATATACTGACCTTTTACTTTTCCTACATTTATCTTATCTGCATCTAAATCTCTTATAACTGCATGACCTATAGCTGCTTCTTCAAAATATTCAGCAGCATCACTTAATTTTCTAGTTGTTGCACTAACTTCATTTGAAAATTCATTATAGTTATCATGTGTATTTCCTGCCCTTACTCTATAATACCAAGTCTGCATAGGCTTCACTTCATGGAGTAATGAACTTGCTTGACCTACATATATCCTATTTGTGTATCCTATAGTATCTGGTTCAAATCCTTTTATTTGAGATGCATATACTTCATAGTTATAATATAACTTATTATCAAAAGTCCAATCTAACTGAATCATACTCCATAACCCTAATACTGTGACATTTGAAGGCTCTGGAAGTGTATCCGGAAAATTATCACTTTCAATTACAATATTATCTACATTGTTTTGAACCTTATCTATTTTTTCTTCTAAATCATCTATTCTTTCGTCTTTAAAATGATTTACTAAGTCACCAATTTCAACCGAATTGTATTTCTTTAATACTGGATTATATTCAGTTTTTACTACCCTTGCAGTAGCATTTATACCTAAGTTATAGTCTCTAACTATTATCTCATCATCCATATTTACAGTTTCAAGCATCTTATAGCTTTTATAATCTTCTGTAGTTGATAAATCTACAAATTCTACTTTGTAAGTAACTTTAGGTAAATCAACATTATTTTCAATAAAATAGTCTTTACATTTATTCCTTAAGCTTTCTTCATTCTTAACATCATCATCTGAAAAATCAATTGCAACAATTCTTTGAGTTGGATAATTATTTATATACTTGCTTTCTATATATTTTTCTGATAGTGTAATTTTTTTATTTTTACCACTTTTTTTAGTTGCATATGGATATATCTTAGTTATAACTTCTTGTGTATCATAAGTAGCTGTTAGACCTATTATATTCTTCCTATATGCTAGTAATACATTGTTACTTTCTCCAATATGATTTAATAAACTTATATTAAAATTATCTCTTTTTAGTTTAGACTTATTATTAAACAATTCTTGTATGTCAGATATAGCATTATGCGGGCTTACACAAGATATTGAAAAGTCTTTATTTCCTGTTATATCTGAATATCCTACAAATCTATTTTCTTCAGTACATGACCTAAATATTTGATTAAGAGCTTCTTCACAAGTAACATTTTTAAGTTCTAAGTTTTCTATAAAATTATTTAATAAATCGTAACTAATGTGTTCTGCTTTAACTAATATTTTTCCATCAAGTTCCTTAGAAATATAGTAAATCCTAAATAATTGATTTTTAAGTCTTGGAGAAGCATCAGCCATAACTATTTTATTATAATCAATTTCATCAAATAAAAAAGAGCCCACATAATATGTAAACTCTAACTCAAATAGTCCATTTAATTCTTCTGTAACTTTTGTTTCAACTGCATCTTTTAGAATCCCCAAACCATTATTTTTAAAATTTGTTTCATTTGCTGTATATAATCTAAGCAATCTATAACACCACCCATCTAGGTTCTATCTCTATTTTTTCTACATCTCCAGAGTATGTTATTATATTTTCACCATGTTTAAATGTTGGAAAATCTCCAAACATCCTACTATTTTCATTGACTACATCATTTGTATGAATATCTATTTTATATGCATTCATAAGTTCACAATCAATATATATATGCCCTTGAACTTCTGTAAGTTCTATCACCTCATTATTTATTTCTAATGTTATATCTCCATTTCCAAATACTTTTATAAGAGGATACGAAGCCATTCCAGTGTTTATTAGCTTAGAATTTGATTCATTTATTGTAATTAAATTATTAACTAATTGTTTCTTAAGTGGTTTACATTCAAATGTAATCTTAAAATATCCTAAATCTTTTATAACTTCCTCTAAATCTAGTTTATTAATACAAATCGCTTCTCTATAATAGTTTGGGTCTCTACTTATAATAAGATTTTTATATGAAAAGTCAGTTTGTAACCACATCTTTATTTCAGATGCTAGTATATTAATATCTTTACCATCTACATCTATATAGCATTCTATTTCAAGATTAAAATTACTATAACAACCTTCATCTAAAATAAGGCTACCATTCCTTCCTGGTATCTCTATTCTTTCAAATCTACGTTCTGGCGATGCAAGTTCATTAATATCTGTAATTACAATACCAAAATCTCTACTATTTATTTCGCCATATTGAAAAGAAACTAGTTCATTTTCACTGACACAGTATTGTAAAGCCAAATTATCACCTCCTATATATAAAAAAAAGATGACTCAAATTTTTCTTTTGATACATCTCCTTCTATTTACTTTGCATATTTTTGCTAAGATGTGATATAATAAAAGCAAGAAGAACTACAATCTATTGTCAGTAGAGCGGAGTTCATAATTAAAAGCTAATTATTTTTTATGGAATTTGATTTTTAAATCAAACTCCCAGCCACTCTTTCGCACAGAGTGGCTTTTTACTTTTGCAAATATCTTACTTATTAAGCAAAATATTAAGCTAGCAATAACACCAGCTATTACATTAAGTAAAAAGTTGTTCATACTTACCACCTCCTTTCATTAGAAAGTAGGTTTTATCTCAGTATGAACTCCACTCTTAGATTATAGGTTACATCTTCTTGCTAAAAGTATTATACCACAATTTGGATATTAAAAAGATATTATCACATTAAAACTTTAGTTTTCTATTTGTAATAAATGCTATTTCAGAACCTAATTGCTCTATATCTTGTTTAGTATTATTTATAAATTTTTCTATATGTAAAGTTAACTCAACTTTCTTATCACTACTTTTTTCACTATCAACTTTACTATTATTATTTATATTAACAGTTGCATCCTTCAGTAAATTATTTGATGCTATCCCTTTTGCCAGAGTATCTGAATATGCTATACTTTGTAAATTTTCTATTTCATTTCTAAACCTTGCTGCTTCTTTTCTTCCTCCTGTAGGTATATTTACATCTTTAAACCCTATATTAGAAAGTTGTTTATTTATAGAATTAACTATGTCACTTAAAACCTTACCCAATGCTCCTTGCATAGATTTAATACCATCTATCATACCTTGCATAGAATCTTTGCCTGTTTCCATAAACATAGCTGGTACTACTCCAAATTTATCCTTAAAACTTTCAATTTGTTCCTCTATACTTCTTTGCATTTCTTGACCTAGTTTTCTATACTCTGCATCATAAGTTTTTTTCAATTCTTCAATTTCTTTTTCTATTCTATATTTTTCATCTTCTGTATCTTCTTTGGCTCTTCTTTCAGCTATTTTCTTCTTTTCTTGATATAATCTTTCGTATTCTTCTAGTTGCTCTTTTGACATCTTGTTAATAGCTTCTATCTCGTTATGAGCTTGTGGTCCTTTAGCTAATAATTCCTCATATAAATCTTTACCTACTTTTGTAGATAAATCTGCCATATCAGTGTCCCATTTTCTAAGTACATCGACTTGCTCTTCTAAGTTTTCCATTAACTCATCATTGTCGATTTCCTCAAATGTTACAGAAGAAAATAAATCTGTATAATCCATTAAAGACTTTACTCTTGAGTCATATATCTTTTGATATTCTTCATTGAGTTTCTTTTGGTCCTCAATATATTTCTTATCTAAGTTTGCTACTTTTTCAGCATAATCTTCTTTAATATCATTATATTTTTTATTGAAATCTCTTTCAGCTTTTATTTTCTCTTCTCTAAGTTTTTGAAGTTCTTCTTGATGCTTTTCAGTATCCTCTTTTTCTTTCTTATCATATTTTTTATTTATTTTTTCAAGTTTTTCTCTATATTCTTCTTGGTCTTTTACAGATTTCTTATTATATTTATCTTTAATCTTCTTTAATGCTGCTAGTTTTTCTTTTTTATTCTTATATTTCTTCGCTTCTGCTTCTTTTATTTCTTCATTTTCCTTATCATTTCTTTCCTTTTGGTCTTTTTTATACTCTTTATCTAATTCTGCTATTTCTTCAGCTTTTTCTTCTTGTAGCTTTTGAACTTCCTTATTAAACTTTTTAATTTCTTGAGCTTCTTTTATGTTTCCGTTGCCTATTATTGCTTGGACTGTTCTGAGTGTATTTGTTAATCCTTCTTCTATGTTTGACAATCCATCTAAATATGCTTTTGCTGAGTTTTCTCCTGCTTTTTTAAATTGTGAGACAGAGCCAGCAAATACTTTAGCTGTGCTATTCATAGTACTCATAATTTCATCAAAAATACTACCTCTCATGCTTGTATTATTAAATATTGACATTTTATTTATACCAGCAGCAAGAGAATCTTTCATTTTAATATTAGATTCAATAAACTCATCACTTCTAAATGAAAAAGATACTGGTTTTGGCACTGAAGAAACTGCACTTCTCATTGCACTTTTTTTACTATTAAATCCATCTATCCATGCTTGACCAGCTCCAGAACCAGCACTTTTAAATTTACTTCTAGAATTATTTGCAGCTGTTACAGCATTACTCATAGAAGTAGCAACCACTTGTGCTAATCTAGAGAATGATGTATTTACACCATTGTATGCATCAGACCCAGCCTGTTTAGCTACTTGTGCAAGTTTTGTAAATGATTGTTTAGCACCATTGTACATCGCTGTGCTTGATTGTTGTATAGATTGATTAGCTTTTTTAAAATCTGCATCTGTAGTTGTTGCAACTTTACTTGTACCACTTTTAGCTCCACTTGCCATTTTGTTAAAGTTATTAGTTGCATTAGAAGCCATTGTTGCAGTTGATTTATTTGCGTTAGCTTGTGTTGTATTTAAGTCTTTAGTAACAGAAGTCTTTAATCCACTCACTTTCGAAGTTGCAGAACTTACATTAGCATCTACTTTCAGAGTCCCAGTAACATTGTTCAACTCTTTTGTTTTATTAGATACTTCCTCTAGTTTTTCTTTACTATCTCCTGTATTTACATTTGTATTCACGTTAGCAGTTTTAGGCAATGCTTCTATTTCTTGTTTAACACTTGTTACATTTTCCTTACCACTTACACTAGTTTCAATTTTTATTCGTTCTTCTTTTGGAAGTGCATTGAGCAACATTTGAGTTGATTCAACATCTTCTTTTCCCTGTACATTACTTAAAATATTAGTTATAATTTCTGGTGGTATTTTAGCTAAAATATCATTTACATTTTGGGCACCAGTTAGAGCTTCCATATTATTAGTTTTTATATAAGTTTGTATCTCTGGTGGCAACTGTTGATATAGATTATATAATTTTAATATTTCTTCTTCGCTTTCAGTACCATTATTTTTTAAAGTTGTAACAACTTCTTTAGGTACCTGGTCAAAAGATTTAGCAACTTCTGAACCAGCTTGATTTGCTTCTTCTTCCATTGCCTTCCAATACGTACTAGATTCTTTTCTCAGATTATCTATTAAAGTAGCTCCATCAATACCCATTGAATTGAAGTTGGATATAATTGCATTTTTCATTTGTTCTGCACTCATAGAACCATCTGTCGCAACTCCCTTTAATATATCACTCCAAGTACCACCCATAGACGTAAGAGCTGATATAGTCTGTTCATCCATACCTTGCATGACTCCAGCAACATTTTCTGCCATTCCTTCAAATCCAGCTTGACCTATTGTTTTAAATTGATTAAATACATCTGTTGCATTTTGTTTTAAAACATTACTACTATCTTTTACATTTTCATTTATCAACCTCATAGCCTTATCTATATCTTGTTGTAATGTTTCTGTACTGTATTTACCACTTATAACCATGCTTTCTAAATTTGCTGAAAATTTTTCTGTAGCTGCTGTAGAATCCATACCTTGGTATATCCCTTCGAATAACACTGCCATACTATCTGATGTACCTCTAAGGATAGCAATTGACTGATTATCAAGTCCCTGTAAATTTTCAGTAAATGTACTTGCAACTTGACCTACGTTGTCTCTTGTAAGTTTAGGCCATTCCTTCATTATTAAGTCAAATGTTGATGTAATTGAACTTAATTGACTTGCAGTTGAGTTTTTTATTTTTTCTAAAGCACTTGAAGTTTCAGCTCCTATATTTGACATAGCTTTTGCTGTATTATTTTCTATATTAGCCCAAGTTTTATCCCAAATATCATCTACTTCCCAAATCTTTCCACTCAGTATAGCTGCTAATCCTTCTGCTGCTCCTTTTAACAGTATCAATAAATTTCCTAGCGTCATTTGTGTCACACCAGCTATAAATTCACATACAGTCCCTATAACGGTTCCAAATGCGCCAAATTTATTTTGTAAAAACTCCAAAGCATTCGCATTATCTCCTATCATAGTTATAAGACCTGCTATTGCTCCTACAAGAACTGCTATTCCTACAGGACTTGCTAAAACGGCTGCTCCAAAGCTTACAATTGCCCCCTTCGCTAATCCAAATAGAGAAATTATTTTAGGTATATTTACAATTAAAATACTTAAAATAGTTAATAAAGGACCTAATGTTGCTACTACTGCACCTATTGTTACTACAATTCTTGCTATTTCTGGATTAGCTTTCATCATACTACTTGCCCAGTTCATGAATGAGGTTATTATTTCTGCCACTTTTGATATAACTGGTGTCATAGCTTCTCCCAAATCAGACAACATATTCTTTGTTGAATTCAATGCATCTTCAAGTTTTGTTTTTGTAGTATTATCCAATTGTTCAAAAGCTTTATCACAAAGTCCAGTAGAATTTTTCATATCTTCTAACATCTGATTAAATGAATCAGCACTCTTTGTCCCTTCAATTATTTCTCCTGTAGTTTCATTAACTGCATCACCTAATAGAACATTAGCTGCCTTTGCTCCGTTTGCTGAACCAAATAGGTCTGATAAAGATAGGCTATTTTTTTTTGCATAATCATTCAGCATTAATAATACATCTGCTGTTGTTTTACCCTCTTTTTGTAAGTCAGCAAAACCTTTATCTGTTAATTTTTTAAGCACTTTATCTATTTTAGAGCCACTTTTAGAAAGATCCTTATACATTTCACTCATATATGTTGTAGCTTCAGCTGAAGCTATTCCTTTTGAAGTTAATATAGCATATCCAGCACCTAATTGTTCAATTGATACATTTAAAGATTTTGCTGTTGCTATTATTTTACCCATAGAACTTGCAAGTTCATCCACTGTTACTTTCCCTTTATTCTGAACCTGTATAAGTACATCACTCACATGAGCCAAATCTTTTTGAGACATACCATAGGAATTTTGAATTGTTGTCAATACATCTGTAGCCTTTGCTAAATCTGTTAACCCTGCTGTTGCCAATTTATCAGCTTGTACTAAAAATGCTGTTACATCTGCTTGCTTTACACTGGCAGAAATAGCATTATATGCAGCATTGGCATATTCATCATAAGCCATTCCTATTTCATTAGCACCTTCTTTTAGAGAGTTTGCATAAGCATCCCATTCACTTTTTCCACCTTTAAGTTTTTCTGTATTAAGTTGTAATATGGAGTTAACAACTGCCATAGCCTGTTCAGTATTTGTTGCTGCTGTTACTGCTGCAGTTCCCATATCTACTAATCTAGCTGTAACTGTATCAGTCAATGTCTGCCCAATATCTCTCATTTTGCCACCAATTTCTTCAAATGGCATGCTACTTAATGAATCACTAAGTCTATTAGCTTCTGCCTCTGCATTATTCATAGCTGTTCTCATATCAGTTAAAGAATCTTCTCCATTTTCGATTTCATTACCTAACTGAGTTTGAGAATTTTTAAGTCTCTCAATAGCTTCTCTATATCTTTGCGACTGCTCTGAACTTTCTCCATACATACTATTACAACGTTCTAATTGTTGTTCATATCTTTCTATTTTGTTTCCTATTTCAGTGTACTTTTGCTTTGACTTATCTATTTCACTTGTAAGTTTAGATATACCTTGAGCATATGCATCTATTGTGTTTCTAGCTGTTTTTAGTTCATTCTCAGTCTGTTTTATAGAATTTTTTAGTGATGAAAAAGGTCCACTTGAAGTCGATGCTATTTTATTTAATTCTGATGCTGCTAATGCTGATTGTCTACCTATTTGTGTCAAAGAATTTGCTGTATCAGAAATTTGTTTTCCCATTGCTGTCATAGCAGTACTAGTAGACTTAGTGTGTGAATTAAATTGACTAAGTTGTTTAGCTGCATCAGCAAGAGCTTTAAAAAACTTTCCTCCATCTAGGTCTAAGTAACCAACTGCTGTTCCTAATTCTAGGGACATATTATTCCTCCTTTCATACAAATTTTCTAAAACTTTTACTTAATTGCCTAAAATTAAGTAAAATAAAAGCACCTACCTAATTTAAGTAAGTACTTTTTGTATAGCTAATTTAATTTTAAAATAAAATATATATCTATTTTTTAGATTCAAACTCTATATTATTAATTAAATCAATATTATTTTTTATATTGTTCCAATCATCTAACCAAACTACATAAGTAAGTGTATACTCAACAATAAAGTTTATTGTTACTGAATTAATATTCTCAATGCTCTTTATATTATTTGAAAATTCTTTTGTAAAGCTTCTGCATCCACCTTCATCATTAAATTTAGCATTAGACACTTGAATACTAACTATATATCCATCTCCTTCAGTTGGAGTTGATATGTTAACATAGTAGTTGGTTCTATCTTTTAAATCCTCTGGTATAAGAGAATCTATTTTTGCCTGCATATCTTCTTTATAAATGGCTTCCTTTTCTTCTTTGCTAATTATATGTTCTTCTGTTACATTATTTTCAACTACTTTATTTTTATTTTTTGAATCTTGTATAGCTTGGTGAATCATCATAGATACTGTAAATACAATAAGATATATTAAAAATATTACTAAAATTTTTTTCAACAAACTTAATTTTTTAAATTTTCCCCACATAATATAATCTCCCTTGTTAAATTATTTATTCAAATATAATTCTATCTAAAATTATTAATTTAGTCTATTGATTTAGCAAATTTATCTAATTATTTGAAAATATTTTGAATACACTAAAAACACCTACTTAAATATATAGATGTTTTGTGAGTTTATTCAATTTTTAGACCACTTAGTTAATATAATACCTTGATGCAAAACCTGCAACTGATGCTCTAAACATCATATTTACATACCACATAGTTAATATAATACTCATGTCTGAAAGTGAAGCAGAACAAGCAGCGATAACTTTACATACCACTTAGTTAATATAATACCCCAAAATAAATTGAGCATTTCCAGTTCTTACACATATAAAACTATATTAAAATTGCACTGAGTAACCAGTAGTGTTTTTGATATATCACAAAATATGCTTATATCGTAGTAATTTCAATGATTACATCCAATGTATATAAAAAATCGTACACTGCAAAATATCTATATTATCATTATATCATAAATTAACATTAATTTATTCTATCCATTTAGAATATTTTACCTGTTAACTTTTTTCTTTTCTCTAATACTATTTTTATTCTAAAGTAGCATTTATTTCTCCCATTACTTTGTCATTTACTTTATCTTTTACAATTATTTTTACAGCATTTGAGTCTGATGTTATAGCAAACGCTGTTGTTCCCTTTGATTTAGTCCCTGCTGTTGTTTCTTGTTGCATTCTAGTTGAATCATCTACTGGATAAGTTTGTAGCACATTTCCATCACCATCTGTTACTTGATATTCTATTCCTTCAGTTACAAATACATCTTCTTTACAATCTACATTTTCATAGTTAAAATCAACAAAAACTACTTTTTTAGCTTCAATTTCAGCGAACTCATTACGTTCATCCGTAGTTCTCACACCCTCAAATGTAAGCTTGTAAGTTCCTTCATCATAATCTTTCATTTCTATAGTATCTCCAAATTTATACTCCTTTTTTTCATCTTTCTTTTGCTCTGTCTTTGCATCTTTTTTAGACGAATCATCTGACGAACTTGGAGAGCTGCATCCAACTGCATAAATCCCAATTACTAATGATAGAACTAGTGATAATATTTTTTTGTTTATTTTCATAATATAATCCCCCTATGAAATTATTTTCTCATTATAAATTTTACACTAAATCACAGAGTTAGTCTATTATAATAGAATAAATTAATACTATTTTCTATCTTTTTCTTTCTTTTTTAATGCCATATCAACAAAAGTAGTTCTTTTTCTTATATTTTCTTTAGAAGTATTATGATTCTCTTCAAATTTAAGCTTTTTATCATTTTTTATAGCATCTACTAAAAACATACACGCTTCATCAAAACAAAAAGAAGTATATTCATCTTTAATTCTTAATATCTCACTAGGCATCTTGTTGTACATTATCACTTGATTTAGAATCCTCAATATCTGTGGACTCTTGATGAAAGTTTTCTAGTGATTTTGTACCTCCTTGAATACGATTAAATAATGTTAATCTTTGTTCAATAGAAAGTTCCAATCCTATTTTTTTAATCTGAGCATATGTAGGGTTAACTAGCACTTCTTTAGCCACTATATCCATCATTTCAAACATTTCTTTAGAGAAATTAGACTCATCATTCATCTTCTTTAGTACTTTTTCACCTGTACTATCTTTACTTTCCTTCTCTTCAACTAAACTCATTGATGCTGTCATTAGGCTGTTTGGTATCTTACCAGCCATTGCAAGAGCCATCAAGTCAGGCTGTTTTACTTCTGCAACTAACATAGTTCCATCTAAAAATCTTCCAACCTCAATTACCTCAGTCAATTTTATTTTCTTCAATTCTTCTAAACTTGTTACTTTAAGTTCATTCATATTTATGTCCCCTTTCTAAAAAAAGCTCTAGCTAATTACTAGAGCTTTAATCTATTTATATATTTACACTAACTTCTTCAACCTTATATGTTTCTCCATTTGTTAATCCTATTATCTCTGTTCCTGTTAATGCTGCTTTATCAGACTCAGTACTTGTTAATGTTCCATCTGCTAAAGTATATTTTATATTGCTATTAACTGTAACTTTATATATTTTGCCTGCTGTTAATCCTGTTATCTTTTTATCTCCTGCTGTTGCTCCTGATACAGATGCACTGTCTAAAAATACTTTTGTAGCTTCATAACCATTAGGTAATTCCTCTACTATTTCAACCTCATAAGGAGATTGCCCTGTGTTAGGTCTACTATTTATAACATATTCATTTGAATAATATTCTCCATCTTTAAAGTTTAGTGGAACAGACTTTCCTTTACAATTTGGGAAAGTAGTCTTAGCAAATTGCCCAGTATCTCCTCCTGGTCCAACAACTGAACTATAGATTATTGTTTTAAAAGATTTCTTAGAAAAAGTCTTTCCTACTTCTGGAGCTAAATATCTCTTAAAGCTACCATCTTCCTCTTTTTCTATTGTTCCACCTTGCATTATTTGAAGTATTTCAGGACAAAATACATTATCTTTTAATGTCAAATCATATCCTAAACTTGTATCTTCTGCTGCTCTATTTGCTATTATTTTTTTCTTTATTTTTAAAGTTAATTCTTCACCTTCAGAAATGATTTCCTCTGTCCCTATCTCATCAGATGTATCAAATGTATATGTAACTGGATTTTGTTCAACTGTTTCAATTTGAACTAATACAACATCTGTAAGTGGGTATTGATTTAATATTTGTACTGCCATATTTATTACCTCCTAATTTGTTTGTTTTCATAATAACTTAACCTTGTAAAATAGGCTTGTTTTTCATCATCTATAAGAATAGGTAAAGCTTCATAAGCTTGTTTTATTCCTACTATTTCACCCATAACATTTTCAACACTTATCTTGTATTCACTTACCTTAGAATACTGTCCAATTGGATAAAATACATATATTTCAAATAAATCTTTTATTATATTTTTTTCTGTTGTTTGTAGAGGACCTTTTTCAAATATAACTAAAAAAGGTTCTATGCATAATCCTTGATGTTGTCCAATAGAATACACATTAAAACCCTTATTTTTTAAATGTTTATATATTTTTTTAAACATACTTCACCTACTTTAAAATCACATCAAGACCTCTTATAATACTTGGTCCACATTTTTCTATAGTTGGCATTATAATTGGATATGGTCTACTTCCTGGATGATTAACTTTTTTAACAGGATGTGATGCTCCATCCCAAAATAAATAACTTCCAGGTCTTGCTTCTATAACATGTGGACCTGTACCTTTTTCTAAGTATAATCCATAGTCAACGCCATGACTAAGTGCTATTCTTACAGTATCTCCTTGCCATTCCCAACTACCATGCAACCTATTTTTAGCGTCATGAGTATGGTCTTTCCATGGTCTATCATTTTTAGCATTACTTTCTAATAGTTGAGATGAAGTATCTGCATAAGCTCCTAGTGCAGCCTTAGTTTTCATTTCTCTACTTACTAAAGCATTAAGCAGCTTGCTAGTATCAAATTTAAATCCTTTACTCATACTATCTCACCTTTCCTAACTTTAAATCAAAATAAATATTCATTCTGTTTTGATTTCCAAGGTCCTGTATAACAAACTTATTATCATCTAAATACATAAAATCACCTTGCTTTATCTTAATTGTATCTTCATCACAAACAACCATTAAATACTGCTCTTTATCTTTTATAACAACACCTTTATCCTTTGTTATTTGACTTATAGAGCTACTTCCTTCATGATATAAACCTATCACATTACAAACTATATTTTCTTCATCTGAAGGCTCTCCAAACTCATTTACTCCAACTCTTTTTACTATAGCTTCTGTTGGCATCTTATTGATAGCTTTGATTATCTTTGGTTTTACCTTTTGAGCTATCATAGACATCTACTTCCATTTGTTTTAAACTTTTTTGCCAGAGTTAACCAATATAGTTTATTTTCTGGCATGCTTAAGCCTCCAGGTAAAGTGATACTATCGTTTTCAGCCTTTAATATACATAGCTCATACATGGTTTTATTAAAATCTTGATTGTTTTTATTGTAGTAATAAGTAATTTCATCATCAGAAAAAAAAGGTGATTGTTCTTCTCTAAGTTCTGTTTTTATATTTTTTAAGATTTCTAAATCCATACTATCACCTACTAAAAACTATATTTTATAGTTTATGCTTAAATTCAACTATTCTTATTTGCTTAGGCTCATAAACTCTTGTCCAGTTTTCACCTTTTGCTAACTCTAATCTTGAAGGACCTTCTGTTTTAGCTACACTTGCATTAGTAAATTTTATACCTCTTGGATGTAGTATATATGTTTTTCTATTGATTAAATAATCTACTCCAGAACCTTTTTTCTTATCTCTATCTATTTCTGTAGCAACAAACCCTACTGGATTACCATTTCCTAAAGCTATTGCCCCACTACCAAATAGATAAGAAGTATAAACGCCTTCTTTAGATACAGGACAACCATCATCAACTATAACTAATTTATCTTGATAAACTTCAAAATCTGGACCTACATCTGGTCTAATAGTTTCTATTAAATTTTGTTTTTTAAGTGCTGATTTTGTAGCTGAGTGCATTGCTATAGCCTTTAACTGACCTTGTGCATCTCCTAATAACTGTTGTGCATCTATAAAAGCTGACGGTGACCATTTTGCTGCATTTCCTGTTCCTGCTGATATATCTAACTTATTTGTTGTCATATTTGCAGCTAAAAATACACCATTTAAAACTGCTATAAGTTCTTTTTGCATATCTCTAGCCCAGAAGCTTCCAACTAAGCTTGCTATTGCTGCCATTGGGTCTTTTCCTGCCATAGCTGCTGATAAATCAGTAGCTGCCCACATTTTTGCTCTTCTTAATATAGCTGCTGCATCTTGACTTGAAGTAATTTTATTTGGTGTTAAATCAGCATCTTCTATTATTTGTTCTGATTCTCCACTTAAATCCTCAAAGAAAGGCATATTTACAACTGGTGCAGCTTGAGAAGCTAAAGCATTTAAGCTTGCATCATTTGTAATTATTCCACTTTGATATAGAGCTGATAACTCCATGCTTTTGTTTATTACATATGGGTTAAACAATTCTGGTACTATTACATCACTTAATTTTGTTACTGCCATTTAAATCACTCTCTTCCTTATAAATTTATTCCTGCTTGAGCTGCAAATTCTTTAGCTTTATCAGGGTTTTCTTTTAATAATCTTCCTTGTTCTGTTAAATTGAATGTTTCTTTTATAAAAGGATTATTGACTACATTTGATTTTCTTGGGAAATTCCCTGGAGAACCTGTATTACTTGGAGTAGAACTTTCAAACCATTCTTTATATGTTTCTGATATGTCTTTAAATTGTTCATCTAATCCTATAATTTCTCCAGTATCTTTTACTTCCATTTTACTGGTATCAAATTCTTTACATAGGAGCTTCCTATATTTTTCATTTACTCCAGATAGTTTAGAATTTATAGCATAGTCTATAGTCATATTCTTTATTTTAGCTCTACTCGTACTATCAAGTTCATTATATTTATTTTCCCATTCTTTCACTTTTGCTTCTATATCTTCACTGTTTTTACTATTTTTCTTCAAATCTGATATAGTGTCATTTGCACCTTTTATTTGCTCTTCTAAGGCTAATTTTTGTTCTTTCAACTTATTGTATCTTTCATCTATATTTTCTTCCTTAGAAGTGTAGATTTTCTCTTTTTTCATACCCTCAATTATATTTTTTATGTCTGTGTCTTGGTATCCTAATTTTTTTAATAATTCTTCCATTATTCCCTCCTACACTACGCTTTTATACGAGTTTTGCTTCTCTAGTATAGTTTGCTATTTATTTCTTTTACGCCTACATATAGCTAAAAAAGGCAATAAAAAAACACTTACTAATTTTTAATTTAAGTAAGTGCTATTAATATATTGATATATAATCCTCTTCTGGATAACTATTTTCTTCAGCATATTTTAGTAATCTATATTTTGTTCTCCCTCTAAATGTTAAAGACTTTCCATTTTTAGCTTTTCTTTCAAATATAACTTCCTTTGTTTTCTTATTTAATACTATTATACCTGATTTTTCCTTAATTCCATCATTCACATATTCATATTTAACAAAATTCTCATCATTAAATATTCTAAATAATTCTACCAAAGTAATCCCTCCTTATCTAAGCTCTCATCATAATCATATTTTCTAACAACTATATTATGAGCTTCTTTATAATTGTATCCATACCTATCCATAATAAACTTTTCCAGTCTTTCATGTTTTAAAAGAATTAAATCACTTTCCTTTATATTTTTGCCATCTATCAATCTCTGCCATGATAAAGCCATATCATAACTAGGGTCAAATCTTTTATATCCATTTTCTAAATTATACTTATTCATAAAAACATGATTTTTTATATTTTCTATTACCTTTTCACTATAGCCTGTATTTTTTGCTATAGTAGATATATCAGAAGTTCTTTTTCTTATCTCCTCATAGTACAACTCAGCATGCTTTTCTTTTCTAAAATAAACTGCATCTTCATCAAGTAGTTTTCTACTTATAGCTCCACTTGACCTAAAACTAGAATTATTCTTCTTATTACTATTATACTTTTTATTATCTATTCCTGCAAACTCTAATCCATATTCATCAAACCATTCATCAAGTTTAGAGTTCTCTTCTCCATCTATCCAGCTTCTTAACTCTTTCCCTATGTCCTCCATACTCATTGGAATATCATATTCAAAAGTACACTTTCCTAAAGGATGCTCTAATGGTAACTCTTCTGGAATATATGTTTTTCCATTTCTGTCTGCACAAACCTTACACATTCTAGGATGATGTGATGACATCCATTTAATCCCTTTAACAAATGGATTCTTCTTACAACTTTCTTTAGCTGTCTTTTGATATGCATGAGTTATATATGTAGATGCTAGTCTATAGGCATTAAAATCTATTTTTTTATTACTTTTAGGGTATACCTTTGACCAATCATAATCTTTCTTAACCTTTGGATTAACATACTTTTCTAAATCTTTTGCTATATCATAACTACCTCTTTTTTCTGCTAATCCTCTACTTACAATGTAGTCTAAATCCTTCTTAGTTTTATCTATATTACTCCAAATTCTATCACTTAATTTAAGTTTATCTTTGTACATACTACCAGATATAACTTGCCTTAGTACATCTTCATAAACTTTACTAAACATATCAGTGAATTGTGGCTTTAAATTAACTGAATAGTTATCACATATGTTATTGAAAAAGCTTAATTGTTCATCTGTAGTAGTTTTTATTACTTTTGATATTTCACTTTCAATATCTTTTTTTAGCTTCTTTCCTAACCTATCATACTCTTTATTTAAATAAATTATACTTTCTCTTAAATATTGTTCAGTTAATGTGTTAGAGTTAACTCTATTTAATTTTTTTGCATATTCATTAGCTATATCTTTATATAACTTTCTTATCTTTTTAGTAGTTCTATTTGATGATATGTCTCTAGCTCTTTCAGCATTCTTCATAGCCTTATTAAACTTATTAGCCATTATTCATCATCAACTACTTCTTTTGATTCTTTTTCATTAGTTACTTCATCTGATTCTTCTGTATCTATAACTTCTGATTCTTCTTCTAAATTAAAACTTTCTTCTAATATTTGTCTTTCAATTGATATTTGTTGAAGTTCTTCATCTGCTATATCATCATTACTATTATTCCACTTCTTAATGAAAGTCTTCCTAGACATTGCTTGAGCATTTACTTGTTGAATATCAAGTAATTTTTCTGAATCCTCATCTTCTTGTAATGGATATTGATTTTCAACAATTACTTCATAAGAATCTTTGTCTAATATAGGTATTTTTACTATGTTATATACTTCTATCATCTCTATCATTGCTTGTATTAACCATTCAAGAGCTGGACCCCATGATTTCATTTTTTCCTCACATCTAGTTATTAATTGCCAATACAAAGCTTTCATTGATTTACCTGATGTCATCATACCTTTAAGGTCCTGATTATTTATAAGTGGTATATTTAGTACTTCATGCATATCTGATTTAATTCTATTAAGTGAATTTTCTATTCTAGTATCATATCCAAAGTCAGTAGGAATTGTATTAATCTGTGCTTGTTTTTGGTCAGCTGTTTGAGAAGTTTCTACATCCCAATAAGCTCCTGGTTTTATTTTAAAATGCTTACTTGACTCTTCTTCAACATCAACACCATATATAATGCGATTCATACCCTTTTTAAGAGTATCTATATCTTCAGAAGCAAGTTTATTATAAGCCATCTGATTATCAAATATCTCTTCTATGTCACTCTCACCCTTTAAATCACCAAGCAAACCATCATTAAGAATTACATAACAAGGTATTCCACTAAGTTTTAAATCTGTATCACTCACTATTTCTTCTATACATAACCCATAACCATTATAAATACCTTCACTTAATATACATTTACCATTAACCATTTCATATTTTTGTTTCCAAATTCTCTGTTTATCTTTTTCAACTTCTTGATTTGTTTGATGGAAAAATACGATTTTCTTGAGCTCATCAAATTGGTTATCAAATGGTTCATATATAAACTCTAAACTTGGTACAAACATTATCTTTAAACTCTTACTTTCTTTATCTGCATGTAGCTTTATAGCTATTCTTTTACCAATAAAACAATCTCTAGCCGCTTTAATTAGTTTATCTGAAAACAAATTTTTCTTTAGAATCTTATTAATACACTGGTTTATTTCTTCTGCCTTATCTTTATCTAAATCATTCTCTGGTTTTATTGTAAATATCGGTGTCTTACCAAATAAAAATCTAGCTTCTTCTTTAATCAGCTTTTTAATATAATTTGTTTTCTTCCTTGTTTGTTTATAATCTTGTTCCTCTTCTATCCAATGTTGTCCTGTACCTTCATACTTATCATATAGCCTTATAATTTCACACATTTCTCTTATTACTTCTTGACCATACAATCCTGTAAGTTCCATCTGAATTATATCTATCAAATCTAACATGTTACACCCCCTATCTACTGTTATATTTTCTTTCTCTTCCATGTGTTTTCATATCTAACTCTAATGCATATCTTGTTGCATCAATTGAATGATTGTCTTTATCTTCTAACTTAGCTCTTACATTTCCATCCTTATCTGTTTGATAATCTATATTTTCAAATTCTCTAGCTATATTTGGAGTTCTGTTTGGGTCTATTACTATTGCTTGTAAATCATCCAGCCAGTTCTCTCCAAATTCGATTGAACCAGGTCCTTTTTTAGCCTTCAATGCTTTTATTCCATATTCTCTAAGCTCTGCAATACTTCTTGGTTCTGCACTATCACAAATAACACTAAAGTCATCATATCCTTTTGATTTAATCTTAGAAGCTAATTCTCTTATAGACATTTTCACCCCAAATATTTCATCTATAAAATATATAATTCTTTTCTTTTTGTCATAATGCAGTCTTACAAATGCCATAGGGTCTGTCGCATATCCAAAGTCATTACCTTGCCTTATGTTGTCAAAATGGAATATTTCTTCATTTGTTATTGTTTTAAACTCTAAATTAGAAAAAGGGACTACTCCAGAACCAATTGGCTCTCCTAAGTACTCCCATCTATATTTAAACTCATTTCTTATTTTAATTTCATTAGCTTCTTCAATGAAAGCCTTTGATATATGAGGATTATCTAAATAAATACTGTGATGAACATATGTATTTTTAGGTAATGTATGTGTTTCAAATTTCTTATTAACCCACGATTGCTTTCTTTTTGGAGGATTGTATGATAAAAATATTTTATAATTCAATTTGTCTGGTAATTCTCCACGTAACACTGAATTAATTACCATAGATAACTCATCCTCTGTTTTTATTTCTGCAACCTCTTCAAACCATGCAAAAGCAATTGGATACTTAGCTGATTTTATAGATTTTATCTTTTGTGGGTCATCAAGCCCTCTAAATATAAACTTATTTCCTCTTGGAATAAAAATAATTTCCATTGGGGATTTTTTAAATTGAAATAAATGGGTTAAACCAAATATCTCTATAGTTTCTTTCAATTGCTCATACACACTATCCATTATTGTATTACCAACTTTCCTAAAACAGACAGTATTTACTGGATATTTGACCATAGCCATAGTTAACCAAAAGGCTATATGAGTTGACTTAGCTGAAGCTCTTCCACCTTTTAATACATGATATAGGTATTTGTTACTATTACTTACTTTCCAAAAGTCATAAAAATTCTTATTTATTATTTCAGATATTTTTCTATCCATCATTTAAATTACCTACATCATCAATTATAGTTACACCAACATTTCCATCTAAATCAATCTTTTCAGTCCATAAAGCATACCTTTTACCCAATAATTCAGCTGCCTTATTTCTATCTTTTATACTTACATCTTTTTTTATTATTTCAGGACCATTTTCAGATACTATTACAACTTCTTCTTGTTCTTGATTTCTTAGTATCTTTGTTAAATACTCCATAACTTCTTTTGCATCTGCTATCCTCTTTGATTCAATTTGCTTTAATCTTTCATCAATGTAATTTTTAACCTTATCATTACTCAGCAGTCTACTTCCATTACTTTCTGATGCTCTTTGATTGTTATTTTTATATGCTTTCTTGTATGCTTCTGTTGCATTACCAGTTTCAATATAATAATCACAGAACCTTTTTTGTTTTTCAGTCAAATCTGCCATACCACCACCTCTTTATTTGCTTTATAAATAAAAAAATAAGACTTTAAATTTAATCTAAAGCCTTATTCTTAGGGGATACATATTATATTTAAGGGAGCAAGTTTTAGGAATCGAACCTAAGATTACACACCAGTCCTTGCAAATTGAGTGAGGTTACCAAGCCCCACTCTTTTAGACACTTGAATTAAATTCCGTTTTAATCCAACATATCTACATATAGTGTATTAATAAGTTTGAACATAGTAAGAATTGAACTTACAGCATCCTCATGCCCTGCCTAGTTTGTTCATATAAACTAGGTGAATCCCTTTACCTAGCCCACATATATATTTAGTTTTGAGAGAGAAATATTCATTTCCATAATACTATTATCTCACATTTTAAATTGTAAAATCGGCAGAAAAACGGCAATAAAAAGACCTAGAATTTAATCTAGGTCCTTCTTTTTAATCCTAATTTCATTGTTTTCAAAATAAACTTCAACTTCTCTTTCTTCTTGTGTGATATTCATTTCTTTAATCCATGTGGCTGGTAGACTTATTTTAGGACTTAGTGAACCCGAGCCACTTTTTGATAAGAGTACTTTCAATATTCTTTTCTCCATTTCTTTCTCTCCCTCTAGGAAAATAAATATTTTATAGCAAATATTAATAATACTATTGCACCAATTAATTTAACTATACCAAAACTTAATTTTCCTAATTCTGTAATTAATTCCTTATATTTTCCCATTGTATTTTGAGTGGTCATGTATTATTATTTAATTAGAAGGGAAGGTGCTGACTTCCCTTCTAAAGTCTTATAGGCTATCTAATACCATTTTTATAACGGCTATTAGTGTACCTATTTCAAGGACAAGTTCGGTAAGGGCTTTGATAACTTTGCCGAACTCTTTTATTTTTTTGACCACTTCTTTCACCTCCTTTCTATATTTATAGCATACTATATCGTACCGACGAAGTCAATACTTTTTCCTTTTTTTAGTAAAAAAAATAGACAGCTGTTAACTGCCTATAAGTCTAACATTTTAAATAATGGTTCTTGTTCTATTAGTGCTTTCTTACCAAATAAGGCTATTGATATTGAACTAATAGCTTGATTAGCTCTTTCTCTTAATTGTCTTTCTTCTAAATATACTTTATCAACTATTAAACTCCATTCTAAGCCTTCAATATACCTGTACCTTATAATTTGTTTATGTATAGGTTTTAAATTGCTTATGGATACATCTATTGTATATTTTAGTGCTTCCATTTCATATAGTTCTATCTGTTTTTCTATTATCTTTTCTTCAAGAATAATTAACTCATTTTCAACTTGATTACTTATTGAATTAGTCTTACTTATAGGAATGCTGTCATAGCTTAAACCTTGCATAAAATCACCTAAATGGAATTCTTTAAGATTTTTTATTTGAAGTTTTAGACTTTCAATATTAATATGTAATTGTTTGTAGTTCTCAAGGTGCTTTTTAGTTGCCATAAAAAACTCCTTTTTAACTTTACTTGCCATAACATCACCCCTATTTATTTAAGCTACCTTTTTCTTATTTTCTTTTCTCTTTTTCTTAAGTTCACTATATTCTATCCAACCATCTATCCCATACTTTTTACTCTTAGAAATCCATATCAATTTTTTGTCTTGATATTTATAGTCAAAAAGCTTTTTTCTAAGTTCACCCTGCTGTGTACTATACCCTTTCACATCTATATAAACAACTTCACCATCCCATTTGTATATGGCAAAATCAACTGTATATGTAATAGCCCTATAGCTCTTTCCATCTTTTTTAAATTTAGGCTGTAATTCAAACTTTTGTTGTAGTCCAAAATCTTTAATTTCTCCATTTTCTTTCTTCTCTTTCAAATATAAATAGTATTCTGACTCATCTTTGCTATCAAATTTAATTCCATCTATTACAATTTTCTTATTATTGTATTTACTCAATTAAATACTTCCTTTATCTCTTAAAAATTACTACTACTTATTAATATCATCTATAAATTCATAAACTTCATGTACACTATATCCAAACCTTTTAAATCCTTTTACATATCTTCTTATTGAACTTGGTATACTTCTACCCACTCTACAATTTTCATATCCTTGCCATAAATTCTCTTTTTCCTCTTGCTTTACCATTTGAGAAACTGCTTTTTGAAACTTATTCATTGCTATTCCCCCATAGTGTTATTGTTTAAAATCAATTTTGCTGTCTCTATTACTTCTATTAGCCTTTCTCTCACATCTTTTACAACAATAAATTCTTTTAGAATCTTTTGGTATGTAAAATAATTTACCACACCAATTGCAAATTATTCTTTTATTCATAAAACCACTTCTTTCTCATTTTTCATGATATTTGTTATCACAATTTTCACACTCTTTTAGATTTAATCTATACTCATAAACTCTACCAACTATAAAACTACTTATTATGAGCACAATACTAGTTAAAATACTCATTTCTCAACATCTCCTCATATTCATCTCTAGCTTTGTCTATTGCAGTAAATATGTCCTCTCCTGTGTCATATAATTCTTTTGCTCTTTTAATTGTATATTCTGTCCTTGAAACTTCCATTATTCCTCCTCAATGTATTCAACTTTCCAGCCACTTCTAGTTTTACTTTTCTTTTTAATAGCTTGATAAACTGCTTGATATTTTAACCTTAAAAAACAGGCTGCACCATCTATAGACTCAAATTCCTTTACTTCTCCTGTATTAACATTTCTAATTCTTACTGGTAACTCTTTTTTTATTTTTCTGTCCTTCTTTACTCCAAACTCAGCTAACATTTTTTCTGGCTTAGGATATACCCTTTTTCCATTTTTTGTGATCCCCAACAAACAACAATATAATGCTAAGTAGTTTCTACATGTAAGGTCATCTTCAATAAGGTTGTCCACTACTGAGCCACTAAAATACCTTTCTACTTTAAACATTTATTTCACCTCATATTTAATTTTTCAGATTAAAATGGTAACTCATCATCATCTATAATTTCAAATCCTTGAGGGTCTAGTCCTATTGTTTCATCTTGTACACTCTCTTTATATGAATTACTCGATTTACTCTTACTTTCTAATGATTGTACTGATTTTGTACTGACTTTTGTAAATGTTCTTTTTTCACCTGATTGAGTTTGATAATTGTCAACTCTTATATTCCCTTCTAATGCTACTAGCTTCCCTTTTGTTATGTAATTTGCACAGTATTCAGCTGATTTACCTATTACTTCTATTGGTATAAAATCAGTATCCCTTTTTCCCTCTTTATTTATATAATTTCTGTCTACAGCTATTGTAAATGATGCTACTGCTGTACCTGTTCCTGGTATGTATTTTAGTTCTGGGTCTCTAGTTAATCTCCCAACTAATACAACTTGATTCATTTTAATACCTCCACCATTATTATCTAAATTTAGCCTTTTGGCTTTTCTTTATAATTTCATCTAATTCTTTGTTACTGTATTGAGTAAATGTTTGTTCAAAATTAGCAAACTTATTTTTGCTTACTGCACTATTAGGTTTTTTTGACTTTTTATTTTCATGTTGTAATTTATATGATTCTAATTGTTCATATGTAGTTATATTTGCATCCTTCCACTTTTTAAGGATTCCTTTTAAGTATGATAAATTCATATTCATTCTTTCAGCACATATCTCTATGGCTCTTTTAAATACTCTTATATCTACTTCATTAGATACTTCTAATAACCATTCAGCTGTAACTGGATATACTACTCCTATATTTTCTTCATAGAGCTTCTTAAATTCTTTTAAAGAGTTATCCACAGGTTGCTCTATATACATACTACTTTTAAGACTGTTATTTATAATACTGTTACTTATAGTGTCCGACTTTTCCATGTCCGGTTGAACCATATCCGGTAAATTCGGACATGGTTCCATGTCTGCTTTTTTCGGACATGGTTTTTTTTTATTTTCTTTCTTACATCTAATGGATATATGACTTTCTATATAGTTTCTATCAAATACTACCTCATATATATTATTTTGCATCCTTCCTTCCCTAGTTTTATTTTTATATACTTTTATATATCCACTCGTCTTTAGTTCATTTAGATATTTACTAAAAGTATCTTTATTTATACCAAGTTCATGAGTCATAATATCCCTTGATGGATAACATGTCCCACTTGCTCCTGCAAAACTAGATAGATAAAAATATAAAGCTCTTGCTCCTGTTGTTAGCCATGAATCTCTAGCTACCAATTGTGGTGAAAAACCATACCCATCACTAAGTATATTTCCTTTCTCTATAGTTGCTTTGTCTCTGTCCCTCAAGAAATTCACCTACTTAATTATTCCTTTTTCCCTTTGTAACTTCTCATATCCAACACATATCTGGTCATATTCCTGTTTACTTAAATCCTTAACTTCTTTATTAAACTTATAATACACTTCACTTTTTACTCTATCTGAATCCTTACCTATTGTATTTCCTATTGAAAACAACCTTTTTATTTGATTTTGACTTATCTTAATTTGACCATTTTCATTTGATTTACTAGAGGAGTTTATTAAGTCATTTCTTTTATAATCTTCTTTTCCACTAGTAGCATCAAAAGTATCATTTTCTGTAATATTTAATAACTGGATGTACAAATACCTTGTCTGGTATGTTTCAATTCCTCCCAATGCTTGTAACTCATTAGAGCCTTTTAATTGTAATTCTCTCATTGGAGAAGTAAATATTATCTCTTCTGTTGGTTTTTCTCCATTAATCAATGTTAGGGTTGCATAGTCATTTGTAAAGGTCACTATAGGGCATAATTTAGCTTCTTGTAATAACTCTGTTGCTTGAGGTAAGAAGTCTGCTAACTCAAAATATTTAAAGTTAGCAAACTTGTTTTGACCACTCTTTTTTATATCTAATTTATTAAACTTAATTCTAACATCCATCAATTTTATGTAAATATTATTCACTTCCATCAACTTTCCCCTCCATTTCTCTTATATTTCTTTCTAAAACTGACATAAAACCATCTATGTAATCACCACAACCCCCTTGTAATTTGTATTCGTCTAAATGCTCTTTAAATTGTTTCAAAGTCCAGCCTTTTCTATGTTTATCTATACAAGATTCTAATGCTGATACTTGTCCAAATTTTACATCCCAGTCTACTTCATCTACTGTCGTAAATTTTAATAAAAATAATCTATCTTCTAAATCCTTAATTATTTCATTTCTTGTTTTCATTTATTCCCCCTTGTGCTATAATATAGCTATAATTTTTTTTAATTTCTTTTTACCTAGAGCCTGTACGAAGGCTCTTTTCTTTATATCTGAACATCTATAGGTCTATCTCTTTCAAGTTCTTCTTGATACATCATAGCTTCCCTAAACTCAATGGAAGATTCTAATTTAATGTCATATTCTAATCCTTCTAAGATGTTTTGACTAGCAAACTTTACAGCTTCCCACCAGTTCAAACTACTATTTTCAAATTCTCCTAGCTCATTTAATTTATTTATTTCTTTTTCTGCTTGTCTAATTTGACCTATTGCAATTAATCTAGCTGTTTCCATATAATTTGCCCCCTTTTAATTTAGAAATTTAATTTCATAATCACTGCATTCTATATCTTCTATTGTTAGAGCTTGATACTCCATACTGCCTCTTTCTTTGTCATAGTATGCTAAATTTAGTTCATGTGTAGATGCTTGTACAATTAGACAATTTCCTTCAAAATCAAGTCTTTTAGAGCTTATTTTTACTACATTTCCCACCTTAAATTTATCTAAATCAAATCTTATTATTAATCCTTCCATGTAACTTACCCCCTTAAAGTAATTTTTCTTTAGATTATTTCTTTTTCTGCTTCTTTTAAAAGTTCATCCAAATTTCTACCTTGATTTCTCTCAATAAAATCATCAACCTCATACCTTGAAATTTTTCTACCATCACCTCTAGCTAGTGATTTTATCAAGCCTGTGCTTACTAACCTACGCATAAAAACTGTATCTAATTTTAAAATTCCCCTTGCTTCTTCTACTGTTATCAAGTAATTTGGATAACCTCTTTTTATCAAGACAACTATATCTTTAGGCTCTAGTACTTTTACCTTTTGTTCAACAGTTTGACTCCTAGCTCTATCTATCTCTTGTTTATTTATCTCTATTTCTATTAAACTTTTTAAACTATCACTCAATCTTTCAACTATTTTATTTGAATTATCCATTTTTTAATCCCCTCACTATCAAAATATTCTGTATTTAATTGTTACAGCTTTTACTCTTCATGTACTTCATAAAATAGTGTGTCTAACATATATAGCAGAATACTATTTTTATCTATAACTAATTCTTCTTCATCTTTAATGTAAAATTTTATTAAGTCTTCATTTATACAATAAGTTATATAATTATCTTCGCCAATGCACATACCTACTTCTTTTTCTATCCTATTTTGGTCTACTATTTTTATATCTGCTATTGTATCAAGAGTATCTACTATTTTATAAAATATCTTTTCTCTATCATTTAATTCATAACTTTCCTCTCCTATGTAAACAAGATATTTGATTAATTCATCCTCTTCTATATCACCAAAAAACTTTAGCATAAACTCAAAAGTAAAATCATCAAATAGTTTTTCATCTATTTCTGAATACTCAAAATTCATTTTTTTATAGTTCAAAGCTGTACTTAATGCAATTTTATCTAAAATATCTCTATCCATTTCTAAAAGAGAATAATCATTAGCTATTTCATTGTTAACACCATTTATAATTTTCTTGAAATCATCTATTATATTCAATTCCTTAACTGTTAAATCCATCTCACTTTCAGTTCCAATACTTACTATTCTGTTATTTTCTTTCATTTTCTTATTCCTCCTTAAATTTAAGTTTCTAAAGTTGTACTTAGCAACTTCTGAATTTAGTTTTCAAAACTTTTTAGTACTTTTTCTAAGACTGGTATTACATTTTCATAATATCTAAAATTAGGTACTTGTTTATCTGAATATTTAGCTTTATCCCATACCTTAATTCCATACTCATCTGTTTTTAGATTATAAGCATTTGTTAATCCTCCAACTTTATTAGCTGAAATTCCTAACATCTTACCTATCTCTGTAGCTGAATAAGTTTTTTTATCCATTTTTGGCAGTGGTATTAATGTTTCTCCAGAAATAAGTTCAGTAGTTTTTGAATACATAATCTGTTTATATTCTTTTATGTCTACTTTATCAGCTAATTCCAGATATATCTTTGCTTCTCTCGCTCTTGCATTTTTTAATCTTGCTTGAGCATTCATGTATTTTATTTCTGAGTCATCTTTACTACATTCAGATTTTTTACTACTGTATGCACCTGTCTTTCTTATTGATGGTAGAACTTCATCTGTAACCCAATCTTGAAATCTCTCTGCTTCTTCTTTTCTTGATTTAAAGATTAACTTATACACACCACTTTCAGTAAGAAAATTTTCTCCTGTATTGTGTAGTTTTCTAAAGTCAGTACTACTGATTTTAGAATTAGTTAACTTAATTACTTGTTTATTATTCATATTTCTCAAATTTTCATTTACATTTTTTATATCTAAGCACTCTGCAACATGTTTTGGGTTAAATAAAATCTGACCTTCAAACTCAAACACTTCTACTTCTTTTCCTTCAAATACCATTAAATTATTACTCATAAATTCTTTCCCCCTTAATTATTTATAGTTGATTTTTCTAAAAGCTCATTTGATACTTTCATACCATCTGCCATTGCAGAGATATAATTTTGTTGTTCTAAATTTAAATTTTTAAACAAAAGAGTCATTTGAATAAGCTTTCTATCATCATCATTTAAATTCAAATTAGTTAAATGAGAATTAATTTTTTGTGTTTTCATTTCAACACCTCCTTGTGTTATAAACACAGTATATCATCTTATTTTTGTGTAGTCAACACTTGTTTTTAAATATTTTTGTGTTTTTACCACAACATTTATGTTGACTAATTCTTTTTTGTGTTATACTATCTAATTAATAACATAATTATTAGGAGGAAAATCATGCATGAACGTATATATAAAATAAGAACATCCTTAAAAATGTCTCAACGTGAATTCGGTGAAAAACTTGGTGTAAGCAGAGATGTCATAAGTAATATTGAATATAACAGAGTTACACCTAAGCCTGTATTTATACAACACTTATGTGACCTATATAATGTTAATAAAGAATGGCTCTTAACTGGTGAAGGGGAAATGTTTATAGAGTTCTCTGAAAATGAAAAGGTATTAAAAATAGCAACAGATATTATAAATGAAGATGATAAATTTATGAAAAATATATTATTTACTTTTAGTAATCTAAATGATGAGCAAAAATCATTTCTTACAAACTTAATGAAAAACATGACACAATAAAACCACCCAAAAAAGGGTGGCTATTTTTTTATGTTCGGTTTTAAATTTGTTGCTACTATATTTATGTACTTTAAATGTTCTATATCTAATGCATCTCTAAACTTTAAAATTTGATTTATTCCTATGTTTGCTAATTTTTCTGCATCATTTATTAATTTTTTTCTTTCTTCATCCATTAAATCAATCCTCCTGTATTAAATTATTCCTATTTAAGCATAAGCAAATACTTTTCTATCCGTTTTTTAATTTCACTATGATTCTTTAAAACGAATTTATATTATTCCCTGATTTTCAACAGCCTATATAGTTTAATGAACATTTTACAATAAAAAAAGTTTAAGTTAAAGACCTTATTCTCTCTATATCTTACATTATATTAACACAAACAAAACTTGTCAATATTTAAATACATTTTTATGTTAACTTTAATAAAATAAGTTCACATTTCTATAAACTTATGCTATAATTTTCATAAAGGGGGTTTTATTTATGGCAACTTTTGGTGAAAGGTTTAAATTTTTAAGAACAGAAATGAATCTAACTCAAGATGAACTTGTTGAAAAATTTAATAAAGTTTACCTTACGAGTTTTAATAAATCGACGATATCACAATACGAAAATAACAAAAGAAAACCAGAAATAAACGTTTTGGAAAATTGGGCAGATTTTTTTGATGTATCAATTGATTACCTTTTAGGGAGAACTCTTGTTAGAAATCACATAGATACTGTAGCAACACATAAAGCTAATCCTAATGAAGTTTTACCAGAAGAAGCTCAAGAACAACTTAATGATTATATTGAATTTTTAATAAATAAGTATAAAAAATAAATATTTAGAGCAGTTCACATCTGCTCTTTATATATAGCAAAATTCAAAATACATTCTTTTATAGGGGGATTTCAATGAACAAACTAGACGCACTTTTAGACTTAGCAAATAATGAAGAAATAGAAATTTACTACACTGACAAAATAGCAGATGACATAAAAGGATTGTATATAAACAAACAAGGACTAAAAATTATATCATTACTTAATTCATTAAAACAAAACAATGCTAAACTAATAGAAATCTTAGCAGAAGAATTAGGACATCATTTTACCAGTGTTGGAAATTATGTATCTTCAAAAAATATCTACAAAAATAAAATACTAATGGATAAAACTGAAGACAAAGCCCTAAGATGGGCATGTGAATTTCTTATAACAGAAGAAGAAATAATACATGTTATTAATTCACATACAACAAATGTATACGAAATAGCTGAAGAATTACAAGTTAGTATCGAATTCTTATTAAAAAGATTAGAATTTCTATCAAAAAAGAAAAGCATGTTGGACTTAGGAAATAATAGATTTTTAGTATTAACTAATTTGCCAAATTTCTACATATATGAGGATATTTTTTAAACTCCTTTATTCTACTTTTATAGATTATAATTTAATAATCACATATTTTAACATCATTGTAATAAGATGTTATAAAAACAAAAAAATTATAAGAATATTAAGAAAATAATTCAATACAAACCAAATAAACAAAATTAAGATAATATCGTACAAACAAAAAGTATATAAAGAGCAGTTAATCTGCTCTTTGATATAAATATATTAAGTTAAAAAAGCTTTAAATTTTCATTTATTTTGTACTATATCTTGTGATATAATTTAACTAAGTGAAATAAATATATAATTTTTTATTTGTTGTATTTTAATATAAATATCTACATATAATAAATACATTAATATTTTATTCTATAATAATCTTAAAAATATATTCCATTATTAATTAAGTGAGGTGATAATAAATGATTCAATACAAATTACTAGAAGTTTTAGATAGTTATGCTTTAAATGAATTGAAAAATGAGTTTAATAACAATGATATCTATTTATTTACTGATAATATTATTGGTATAAAATATGACTTCAGTTCTAATTCTTATAGTGATATTTTGAAACGAATTATTGGTATAAATTTACGCCAATGGACTATTACTTCAACTAAATTTTTAAAGATAATAGAATATGCAGTAAAAAATAATATATTTCTTGGTTCTGTTAATTTTTTAGAATTCATAGATGATTATACAATTGAATTCATAAGAGATCAAATTCTTAGTATAAATAATACAAACAATATTGATGAAAAAGAAACTATCATGCATAAACTTTTTAATTACTTAAAATGGTTAACATTAGATGAATGTATTGATGTAAAATCAATTCTTATCAAATATGAAGTTGATAGATTTCCTTTTAATATTGATGTAACATTTTTTAATAATGGAGTTCTTTATATAAATGATGAAACTACTCCTGCAAAATTAAAAGAACTTATTTTAAAACTTTCGATTGAGGGATAACTTATGGTTAAAAAAATTATTCAAGAAAACCCAGCTATAGCTACTCCTATATTTTCAACCATAACTATAGCTTTATTAGCTTTTTTTAAAATAGACCCATTAAAATTTATAAGCTCTCATTTTGGGAGATATGGTTCTATTTTTTCAAACTTTGTTACATCAAAAGATTTAGTATATACAGTTAATTCAAGTATCTTAGTCTTTATTGTCAATATCATTTTCTGCATAGTATTTTTTACACCTTACTTTGAAATTTTAATTAGAAATTCCTCTATGTCAACTGATTCAACTTCTCTTTCATTGCCTGGCTCAAATCATCGAACTCATAAATTACTTATTCAGGTTAATGTTAACTTTATAAGTTTATTCTGGCTGAAAATCATAGATTCATTTGGTGGTATACAATTAAAAGTAGAACATCCATCTTGGGTAGACTTCAATGTAGATAATACTACTTGGAATACAGCACAATATGTAGACAATTCTAATATAAAATATTTATTAATTGATGTCTCTAGTGCTTTACCAAAAAGCAAGTTAAAAAAAAATAAAGGGGAATTTTTTACCGAATTTAAAATTATAAGTAATTTAAATTCATTTGACTATGAATTTATAGAAACATCACTTTTGCCAAAAAGTAATACTGGTATTAAATTCAAAATATTGAAATTGATTATTAATACATTTTTTACTTTTGACTATGAAAAACATAAGCTTCTAATCCAAAATAATTAAAAAGGAGATTTCAAAATATGATAAGGTTTTCATATTGGAAATTTAAAAAAGAATATACTTTAGATGAAGTTATCATCAAATTAAACAACAAGAAAACAGTGACTAATTCAAGCAATTGTATTGCATCAATATCAGAAAACAGTGATATAGTAAAAAAAGAAACTTATATTAGTTCAAAAACTATTGAATACATATTTTTCAAAATATTAATATCTCATCCAGAAACTGAAGAAATTCCAGAAGAAACTAAAATATTAATATATAATAATTCAGAAAATAAATTAAAGATGATTGTTTTTAGAGGTATTACTAATGTTCAAAAGCATATAGATAAGTATTTTAAAAAAAATGATTGGGGAGCCATAGTTTATGATACCCCAGCAATAACTGAAGATTTGTTATATTGGATGTTTAAATTTTATATGGATACTCCAAGTAACCCCCTATCTTCGTTAGGAAATATTTACATAAACTTACTGACTGCTTACAGTGGAGTTACAAAAGATCGTAATAATACTCTATCTGGAAATGGAGATAGAATATGTGAAATTTTAGGTACATTAGCTTTCCTATTAAGTAATGATGATTTACAAATGTTAAGACCCCAAGTACATTATAAAAGCGAAAAAGAAAATCATAATATCATAATCGAGTTTAAACCAAAGGGAACATTTTCAATTGATGAATCATCTTATAATGGAGACTTACTTAAAAAACATACAAAGGAGGATTTAAAACATATATTAGTAATACTCTGTACTAATAATATAATTCCTAATATTATTTATGCCTACCTTGAAGCTAAAGAAAATGAAAATTGGAATATTTCTCTAAAAAAAGATTTTATAGAGAGAATGGGAAGTAAAATAAAAACAAGAGTTGATATAGAACTTAATAAATTAGGAAAAGAAATTGCTGAAGAGAAATCATTTGAAAAAAAAGCTAAAAACATTGCAAATAATGTTAAAAAAATAGAAGAAAAAGCTAAAGATATTGTAAATCAAACAGAATCAGAAGGTGAAAATAAACAAATAACTATCTTTGATGACCTTATAAAATTGATTAACGAGTTAAAAGCTGAACCTATTGAGAGCAAAGTATTAATTACTAGTGAAAATGATATAGATGAATATTTTACAGATGATGATTCTGATTGCTAACATATATAAAAAAGCAGTTAAACTGCTTTTTTATATATGTTAGAACCAAACATACATTCTAAAAAAAAGGGGTACTATTATGAAAGGTGGAGTAAGAAAAAGAAGCAACAAGTGGTATTACTACTTTGACCTAGGTATAGTAGAAGGCAAAAGAAAAAAAGTAGAAAGAGTTGGTGGCAGTACAAAAAAAGAAGCAGAAAAAGCACTAAGAGAAGCACTAAATGAATATGAAAACTCTGGCATAGTATTTGAAGAAAGCAACATTAGCTTATCAGACTACCTAGACTTTTGGTTCAAAGAATATGTACTACTTAACTGTAAATACAACACTCAAGAAAGCTACCGAATAAACATAGAAAAACATATAAAACCAAAATTAGGAGTTTACAAAGTAAAAGCTCTAACGCCAGCAATACTACAAAACTTCATAAACAAAAAGTACAAAGAAGACTATTCTCAAAGTACATTACAAGTATTAAAAGCTATATTACATAGGTCATTAAAATCAGCAGTCTACCCTTACAAACACATACGAGAAAATCCTATGCAATATGTAAGCATACCAAAAACTAAGTCTAAAACAGAAACTAAAAAAGTTAAAACTATTACACTAGAAGAATTTAATCAAACACTAAATATCTTTCCTCAAGATTCCTTTCAGCGTATAATCCTACTAATTGGATTTTATACTGGTATGCGAAGAGGTGAAATTATTGCATTAACATGGGATGATATAGACCTTGATAATAAAACCATCACAGTAAAACATACTCTGATTAAAAAGAAGAATGGAATGTTTGAATTAAGCCAACCAAAAACAGAAAGCTCTTGTAGAACTATATTTACAGGTGATACCTTAATAAGAGCATTAAAAGAACATAAACTATATCAAAAGAAAATGAAATTAAAATATGGTGAATTTTACTTTGATAGTGATTGGGTATGTACTAAAGAAAATGGTCAACAAGTAACTATTCACACTATGGACACTATAGTAAGACAAATTAGAGAAGCCTTAAACAATGACTTCCATTTCCATTGTCTAAGACATACACATGCTACCCTACTATTAGAAAATGGTGCTAATATTAAAGACATACAAAACCGTCTAGGTCATAGTCAATTATCAACTACAATGGATACCTATTCACATGTAACTGATAAGATGAAAAATGAAACTGTAGATATATTTGAAAGAATTACAAATTAGAGTTTGCCACCCAAAAATATACTACGGTGGCAAATGGGTGGCAAACTCTCATTTATCTATTTTAAAAGCTAAAGTCATTAATTTTATGCAATCACTTATATCGTTGTGATTTCAATACTCTTAGCTTTATAACAACACTAATTCATATAATATATTAATTATAAATCTAACTAATAGAACTTAATTATACCTTAATTGGATATATTTATCTATTTTGTTTGTTTATTGTTGTTATTTTTTCACAAGTGTTGGTATTTCAATAATTTATTAAGTTTAGTTTTGTTGTTTATGTTTTATTATGCTT